>NZ_DAOMQT010000022.1:0-47898 GCF_035445465.1 Agriterribacter sp. | reverse complement strand
GGTATAGGGTATAAGGTATAGGGTATAAGGTATAGGGTATAAGGTATAGGGTATAAGGTATAGGGTATAGGGTATAAGGTATAGGGTATAAGGTTTGAAGTATCAGCTTACCACTACTGCCCACTTATCACTTACTACTCACTACTCCCGTTCCAGTTTCCCCTGTACTTTCTTCTCACAAACTGGTTAGCCGGTTCAAAATTGGTAATGCGCATGTTTTCGCCATCCCAGAGCAGTTGTTTTCTGCCATTGAACTTGCGGTTGCCTTTGGCATCGGTTTCAAAATGATTATAGCTGTGCACGGCCAGGTTGCCCATGAGTACGGTTTCCGTTAGAGGTCCCGATTTATCGAACGAAGAGCTGGTATAGGCGCCATATCCCTGTTTGCACGCCTTTACCCATTGCTGCTGGTGCCCTTCGGTACCACCTTCCACGAAACCGAATTTCGATTTGGGCAGTTCCGTTTCCTTCATTTTTCGTGTAGGCAGCAACGTTGGGTTGCGGCCGAAAAGCCCGGCCATGATCTTGCCTTTCGTTCCTTCAAAAATAATTCCGCCGTCGTATTCTCCCATTTCCTCATCAGGCAATAGTTCAACAGGTCGTTTAGGACGGATGCCGCCATCGTACCACACCATTTCAACCGCCGGCATGTTTTCCCTTGCAGGGAACCGGATATGCGTTTTAGCAGATGGGGGATAGCTGTCGGGGTAAATAGCTTCCTGGAAGAAACCGGTATATACGGATCCCACGCTGGTTTCCACCGCAACAGGATAGCCTAGCTTCAATGCACGGTAGGGCACGTCAATAAAATGACAGCCCATATCACCGAGCGAGCCTGTTCCAAAATCAACCCAGCCCCGCCATATGGCCGGCAGGTAGGTAGGGTTAAATCCCCTGTAGGGAGCAGTGCCAAGCCATAGTTCCCAGTCTACCTCTTTCGGTATCGCAAATTTTCCTTTAGGTGTAGGAATGCCCTGCGGCCAGGTAGGACGGTTCGTCCATACGTGTACGGTATGCACATCACCTATAAGCCCGTCCTGTACCCAGGTTTCAATAAGCCGCGTATCATCGCCGCTGCTGCCCTGGTTGCCCATTTGCGTAACTACTTTGTATTTTGCCGCGGCGCGGGTAAGCATACGGGCTTCATAAATATCGTGGGTAAGCGGTTTTTCGCAATACACGTGCTTGCCCAACTGCATAGCGGTCATGGCCTGCACAAAATGCATGTGATCGGGTGTGGTAATAATCACTGCATCTATATTTTTATTCTCTTTTTCCAGCATTTGCCGGAAATCTTTATAGTAGGGCGCTTTGGGCCATCGCTTGCGGCCGTTTACCGCCTGACGGTCGTCTACGTCGCAGAGCGCAACAATATTATCTGATCCTTTATTAAAAGCATAAGGCAGGTTTACTTCTGCTTTTCCGCCTACACCTATACCGGCAATATTCAGCTTATCGCTGGGAGCGGTATAACCCTTTCCTAACACATAACGGGGTACAATAAAAAAGCCGGAAGCGGCAAGCGCGGTATTACGGATAAACTTTCTGCGTGAATTATTTTTTTTATAGGCAGGCATAGCTAAAAATTTTATGTTAAGGTAGGAAGAAGTTGGGAAGTTTATGAGTAGTTTGTTGGTTTATGATTTTGGGTTTGCAGTTAACCGGAGAGCAGGAAGAAGAATATTTTTTTAACTTTGATGCAGCACTATGAAGCAATTTTTAATACTTATCCCGGCAATTTTTCTTGGACTAACAATTTGTACAGCCGGCAACAAAGAGGAAAAGAAAAATCCGGTGTCAGGGAATTTTGTTAAAAAAGATCCCATCGAAAATTTTTGGAAATGGTTCAAAGCAAACCAGAAACGGCTCAGTAATTTTGAGGAAAACCCCGACAGCTATTTAACCGAAATGCTGGTACAGGCAAAAAAAATTCAGCCGGGACTTGCTATTGAACTGGAACCACCGCAAAATGGTATAATCCGGATGACGGTTTCTGCCGATGGGAATGAAGATTTATTTGGCCTTGTTAAAAATATTATTGCCAAAGCGCCTGCAATTAAAGGATGGCAATTTATTGCTTTCCGGCAAAGGATGCACCCTGAACAACTGAAGGGAATGAAATTAAAAGCACAGGATCATGAATTAGATCCGGAGCAAATGAAATTCTTTCCCATCGTTACCGGCGATACGCTCGATGTGATCATTTATGCAAAGGGCATAACTGAAGAAAACTATAACCAGGTAGCTTATGGCGCGCTGCTTTTACTTGATAATATACTTGGTGAATACGATTGCGTAACAAAAGTGCGCAGTTATGACTTTCACGATATGCCCTCAACAAAAGAAGAATTAGAAGACCTGCTTCCTCTTTTACACCTGGCTGCGTATGTTGATGAATTCCATAGCTCAAAAAAATAGCATACCCCCGCTTTATTCAACTTAACCACGGTAAAGACTATATATTCGGAGCGAATACAGATTTTTAAATTGCTTCCGGCGCCGGTATAATCGTCAGCGCCTTTCTTGTTCTGTAGCCGAAAGGCTGCCGGATAGAAACGGCACCCCGATATGCATCGGGGTACAGTGCATAGCCGGGACGGCTGTAGGGCTTTGCACCTTGGTTCACAGCCCCAAATTGCTCTTCGTTTTCCTGTGGATGTTCGCAACGGCATTAATCCTGTAGCAAATAACCATTAACAGGTAGAGCCATATCAATTACTCTTTTTAGCTTTGCCGGCAATTTTTATGCTATGGATATTTCATGGAACGATTTTGAAAAAATTGATATCCGGGTGGGAACCATCACAGCAGCCGTACCATTTCCCAAAGCTAAAAAGCCCGCCTACCAGCTAACGATTGATTTTGGCGAACTGGGCATAAAAAGATCATCCGCGCAGATTACCACGTTGTATACCACGGATGAGCTTATTGACAAACAGGTGATCGCTGTGGTGAACTTCCCGGTTAAACAAATCGCCAGCTTCTTCAGCGAATGCCTGGTGCTGGGCGTATATACAGACAGCAATACCGTGGTGTTGCTGCAACCGCAGCAAAAAGTTATCAACGGTAGCAGGATAGGATAAGAATTGCGCTAATTTTGCGTGCATTGATTAAAGGGATATACAAAATGGTAGCAACCGGTTTGTGTGTAACATATTATGATTCCCCTGTTGGTACGCTGGAAATTAAAAGCTCCGCTGAAGCAATTCATGCCATATTGTTTGTAAACGCGTGGAAAGGACCAAAGTTAAATGAAGCTGAAATAAAGCATGATGCAGGCAGCGCTGTTGTGCATACCTGCACTACCCAGCTGGATGAGTATTTTGCAGGACGGCGGAGAGTATTTGATTTCCCCTTCAGCCAGGAGGGAACTCCTTTTCAGCAAAAAATATGGAATGCTTTGCCGGGTATCCCTTTCGGGAAAACCATTTCCTACCTGGAATTGTCTAAAAGAACCGGCAATGTAAAAGCCATTCGTGCGGTGGGAACCACCAATGGAAAAAATCAATTATGCATCGTAGTGCCCTGCCACCGGGTTATTGGCGCCAATGGTAGTTTGGTTGGCTATGGCGGTGATCTGTGGCGGAAAAAATGGCTGCTGGATCATGAAGCAAAATACGCCCACGGTGTGCAGGAGCTGGGAGAATGGTAGAGGGAGGTTTCATGTTTCAGGGTGCAGGTTTTCAGGTGTGAGGTATGAGGTATCATGACACAGGTGAGTAACTACTCACGTGAGGCTAACCACACGCTATTCACCATTCACCGCTACTTATGATACTGCAGCATCCATTCATATATATTCATCTTATTTTCTTTGTACAAAGGATCGGTAGCTTTTGTCCAGGCATCATGCCCGCCGGTAGGCCACAGGGTTAGCCTGGCTTTGGGGTTGGGGTTATAGCTGTTGATCATTGCAACAAAATCTTTTGTTTTTTGCACAGGCGCCGCAGGGTCGTCTTCATTGTGAAATGTCCATACCGGAATGTTTTTTGAAGCTATCGCTTTTGTGTTTGCCGCGGTTGCCGTATTGGAAGCACAAACAGGAACTATAGCTGTTACCATTTGACCATATTTAGAGGCGAAATTCCATGTGGTGTTACCTCCCAGGCTCAACCCCGTCACATATATTCTTGTTGTATCTACCCTTAGTTTCGCTATGGCATATTGTATCATGGCGCGTACATCTTCGGGTGTTGTCCAGCTTTTAACCTGTGGTGAAAGCACGATAAAGGAAAAATTTTTGCCACCGGATGTAAAGTTGGGGGGGAATTTCTTTTTGTTAATGAGGTTGGGAACAGCATTCTTTAACACTTTGGGCAGGTCTGTTGTGCCATTGCCCATTTCACCTGAGCCATGCAGAAAAACGAGCAAGGGGTAATTTTTAGCTGTTGAATCGTAACGTGCCGGCAGGGCCCTGTAAAATCCCGCGCAGTTAGGGGTAAGATCATATGAAACGGCTACCTGAACCGGCGGAAGGGTTTCAATAACATCCATATCGGGTTTGGTTGCGCTGCCGGCATCTAAACCGGTGTTTTCTTTTTTGCAGGAAATGAAAATACTATGGAGCAAAAGAATACATAACAATTTTACAATTGCAGGTTTCATTGGTATCAGATTTTAGAAATAAACGGGTTGTTGCCGCTCTTTATTCAAATCTGATGCCGGGAGTAGTTGATAAATGTGAAAATTTATTCTTCCATTTCCCTTTTGATCGTTTCGGAAATGATTACCAGCACTTTATCAATGCGGTGTCCGTCCATATCGGCTATTTCAAAAGTAAATCCACGCCACTCCAGCTTGTCGCCGGTATACGGAATGCGTTCTAATTGATGTAAGATAAATCCTGCAAGCGTATCAAAATCGTGCTCGCCTTCATTCATCCATTCCGTTTTTTCAAACGCCCTTAAAAAATCATAAAAAGGTATCTGCCCGTCTACAAAATAGGTTCCGTCATCCCGTTTAATGATCTCGTAGTCTTCTTCATCCGGTTGTGGAATATCTCCCACAATAGCTTCCAGAATATCATTAAGGGTAATCATGCCCAGCAGGCTTCCATATTCGTCTACAACAAAACAGCAATGTATTTTTGTTTCTTTAAACCGCTCCAGTACCTGATAGGCGGTATTATTTTCAGGCACAAACAGGGTGGGCTGCATGATCTCACTAAGGAGCGTTGTGCTTTTCTCATGTATGTACAGATCTTTAATAGACACTACACCCTTAATATCGTCAATATCATTTTCACAAACGGGGTATACAGAGTGAGGCTCCGCAATGATCTTTTCTTTTATTTTATCTTCATCTTTATGGATGCTGAACCATACAATATCATTACGGTGTGTCATTAGCGATGTAATGTTGCGGTCGCCCAAATGAAAAACGCGTTCAATGATCTCCTGTTCCGCCTCTTCAATCGTTCCCTGCTCCGTTCCTTCACTAATGATAGCCTTTATTTCTTCTTCCGTTACCTGGTTGTCTTTTCCCTGGATCTTCAATAGTCTGACAGTATAAAACGTTGATTTGCTCAGCAGCCACACAAATGGATGGGCTATTTTGCTCAGCATGCGCATGGGAGCGGCAACCAGCTTGGCTATACTTTCCGGACGTGAAAGTCCTATGCGTTTGGGAACCAGCTCACCTAATATCAGTGTAAAATAAGTAAGGATGATTACAATAATGGCAGTAGCGGCTCCATTGGCATAAGGACGTATCCAGTCAAACCTGTTAAGATAGATTATGAGGTCTGTTTTTAACGCTTCACCCGAAAAGATACCCGTTAAAATGCCGATAAGGGTAATGCCAATTTGAACGGTTGAAAAAAAAGCGTCAGGCTTTTCAATGAGCTTTAATGCTTCACTTGCTCTTTTGTCGCCCTTTGCAGCCTGTGTTTCTAACCGTGTTCTGCGGGAAGATACCAGCGCCATTTCTGCCATTGAAAAAATACCGTTCAGTAAAATTAATCCCAGTATAATCAAAATTTCGATCATGATATATGAAGTTAAGCTAAAGTGGGTAAACCGGCGTTCTTATGGAACACCCATGCCGTACCCATGCCAATAGTACAACCCAGCAGCCCTCCACAGGCAATGTCTAAGGGGAAATGCACGCCAACATATACCTGGGCGTATGATATGGCAAAGGCCCAGGCAAATAATACCCATCTCCATGACAGTGGAATAAACAATAATGTTTTAAAAGCGAACATGGCCATCCCAAAATGATTGGTGGCATGAGAAGACGTAAAGCTGTATGGTCCTCCGCAGCCCACAACCTGCCGTACTGAGTCTGCAAGATAGGGGTCGGCGCATGGCCGCAAACGTTCAACCCAGGGTTTGATCAGGGAACTGCTTACCATATCGGTTAAGGCGAAGGTTATCAAAAAGAAAGCGATCCATACCAAACCTTTCTTCTTAAAATTCAGCAGTATAAAAACAAGGGTAAAAAGATACAGCGGCGACCAGAAGTACTGGTTCCTGAGCAAGGGTAAAAGCCAGTCGAGAAAGGAATTATGCCATTGCCTGTTTATTTTGAAAAACAATTCAATATCATACCGGATCAGGTTGTTCATGCTATTGGATTTTTAATATAAACCAGAGCTGCCGTAGCCACCAGGGGGGCATTGCCGGATGATTGGAAGAATAATGAATTGTGAAGAACCTACGGTTACCCGCCATGAATGGAATGGATTGTTTAGGCAAATGTAATTATAGTTTTACAACCCGGCTCAATTCCTCCGGTTTTAAAAAATTAAACTAAGTTTGCATCCACAAAATAATTAGTACCGTGGCATTGATTAAGAGCATATCCGGGATCCGGGGCACTATAGGAGGAAAACCTGGGGAAACACTTTCACCTTTAGATGTGGTAAAATTTACAGCCGCTTACGGAAGCTGGCTGATTGAAAAAACCGGTAATAAGAAAGTAGTTATTGGAAGAGACGGGAGAATAAGCGGACCCTTAATACAAAATATTGTAGTAAGCACCTTAAATGCTTTGGGGATAGATGTAATTGACCTGGGATTAAGCACTACACCCACGGTTGAAGTGGCGGTTGTAATGGAAAAAGCAGGCGGAGGAATTATTTTAACCGCCAGCCATAACCCCAAGGAATGGAATGCCCTGAAGCTGCTGAACAGTAGCGGAGAATTCATTTCGGGGCCGGATGGTAAAGCAGTATTAGAGATAGCTGCGGCAGAAAATTTCAGCTTTGCTCCTGTTGATAAGCTGGGTACGGTAAGGGAAGAAGATGCTTATCTTCAAAAACATATAACAGCTATTACTTCGCTTGGCCTGGTTGATATTGAAGCCATCAAAGCCAGGAACTTTAAAATTATCGTAGACGCTGTAAACAGCACGGGCGCTATATTTGTTCCGGAACTGTTGCGTGCTTTGGGAGTGCAGCCCGAGGATATTACCGTTATAAACGGGGAGGTTAACGGAAAGTTTGCCCATAACCCCGAACCGCTTCCCGAAAATTTGGGAGAGTTAAGCAATATGGTGCGCAAGAGCGGGGCAGATATGGGTATTGCTGTTGACCCGGATGTTGACAGGCTTTGCTTTGTGTGTGAAGATGGCAGCATGTTTGGCGAGGAATATACGCTTGTTGCCGTTGCCGATTACGTATTAAGCAGCCAACCCGGTAATACGGTAAGCAACATGTCTTCTACCCGCGCCCTGAAAGACATTACGCTGAAGCATGGCGGACAATACTTTCCCAGCGCGGTAGGCGAGGTAAACGTGGTAACCCGTATGAAAGAAGTGAACGCGGTAATTGGCGGCGAAGGTAACGGCGGTATTATATTACCTGCGCTGCATTACGGGCGCGATGCGCTGGTGGGCATCGCTTTATTTTTAACCCAACTGGCAAAAACACAAAAAAGCATTAAACAGCTAAGAAGAACTTATCCTGATTATTTTATCAGTAAAAATAAGCTGGAGCTGGAGCAGGGCGTGGATGTGAAAGCAGTGTTTGAAAAAATAAAAACCAAGTATAAAAGCCACCCGGTGAATACCGAAGACGGTTTAAAAATAGAGTTTGATAACGACTGGGTACACCTGCGTACCAGCAATACGGAACCGATCATCCGGATATATGCCGAAAGTAATTTTGAATCTACTGCCAATAATATAGCATTGCGCCTGATGCAGGATATCAGGGAATTAAAATAACATAGCTGATTTTTGATGACTGTAGTTTTTAAGCGTGAGCGTAAAGTACCATTTCGTGCAAAGAAGAATATATTTTGATAATGCCGCTACAACAGCCCTGGCTCCGGAAGTGCTGGAAACGATGTTGCCCTATATGACGGAAAAATTTGGTAACCCTTCCTCCATTTATTCTTATGGCCGGGAAAGCAGGCTTGCCATTGAAAATGCCAGGAAGGCTGTTGCTAAAATACTCAACGCCCATCCCGCTGAAATTTTCTTTACCAGCGGGGGAACAGAAAGTTCCAATGCAGCCATTACTGCTTCCGTAAGGGATTTGGGATGCAAACGTATTATTTCATCTGCTATAGAACATCATGCCGTTTTGCATACGGTAGAATACCTGCGCAACAGGGGCGAGGCACAGCTTCTTTTTGTGAAGTTATTGCCGGACGGGCATATAGACCTTGAAAACCTGGAGCAGTTACTTGCCGGCAGTGAAGAAAAGACCTTAGTTACCCTTATGCATGCCAATAATGAAATCGGCAATTTGCTCGATCTGCATGCCGTGGGTGAAATGTGCAGGCTGCACGGCGCTTTTTTTCATTCCGATACGGTACAAACCGTGGGTCATTATCCTATTGATTTGCGACAAACGCCGGTTCATTTTATAACGGCCTCCGCACATAAATTTCATGGACCCAAGGGTAGCGGCTTATTGTATATTAATGAAAACGTAAGCATAGAGCCTTATATACACGGTGGGAGCCAGGAGCGGAATATGCGCGCAGGAACAGAGAACCTGTATGGTATAGTAGGTTTTGCAAAAGCACTGGAGCTGGCTACGGCAAATTACGAAACGGAAAGCAGGTATATAAAATCTGTTAAGCTGTATATGGCAGCACAGCTAAAAAAGCACATTAAAGACGTTGAATTTAACGGCGATTATGCAGGGCAAAGCTTATATACTGTGCTCAATGTGAGTCTTCCCGAAACGGAAAAATCTGAAATGCTATTATTTAATCTTGATATAAACAATATCTGCGCATCCGGTGGCAGCGCCTGCACCAGTGGCGCCGAACAGGGATCGCATGTTATACGGGCAATGAATAACAATCCCAACAGGGTAGCCGTTCGCTTTTCATTTTGCAGGCACAACACCAAAGAAGAAGTGGATCTTGTAGTTGAAAAGTTAAAGGAACTTATTTGATAGCTAAGGCACAGGGCTCGCTATTCAACTCTCGTCCGGAGCTGTCAGCCATTAGCCGTCGGCAATCAGTTTCACCTTTCACTTCTCACGTTGTATTTATCAATCAGTTGTATCCCTGTTATTTTCAGCGTAACTAAAAACGCATATTATTTACCCACAAGACACCACTCGCCACCCGGGTCCGTTATGTTATATTACCCTTTGTTGCTTAAACGTAACAATTTTTCATGCAGTGCGATAACCTGCGGTATTAACAGTTGTTGTTCATCATTATATAATACAAAATCGCAGAGCTTCATTTTCAGCTCTTCATTTATCTGGTGGCTTATGCGTTTCAGCACGGCTTCGCGGCTTATATTATCGCGCTGCATGGTTCTGTGTATACGAAGGTGTACAGGAGCGTAAACACCTATTACTACGTCGAGTCCTTCCTGTGAGCCGCTTTCAAAGATCAATGCGGCTTCTTTCATTACATAGGGGGTATTTTGTTGTTGCATCCACCGTTCGGCTGCCTGTATGGTAGCCGGGTGTACTAATGAATTTAATAAGGCTAATTTTTCTGTGTTTTCAAAAACAACAGATGAAATATATGCCCGGTTAAGTGTGCCGTTTGCATAAGCCTCTTCACCAAAATGCTCAATGATTAATGCCTTAAGGTTTTCATCTTCATTCATGATGGTTTTGGCGGCAGTATCCGCATCGTATACGGGTATGCCCAATAATTCAAAAACACGGGCAACAGTGCTTTTGCCCGATCCGATGCCGCCTGTTAATCCTGCTTTCAGCACAAATATTGGTTGAAGTGAGTATGCAATAAAAATCCGGGATCCCTTCTGCATTGGATCCCGGATATTAAAAATAAGAATTTGCGGCAGCTTATTTTTTGTCGGCTGTGGCTCCGCTGTTCAGTTGTTTGCTCCATTCCATGCTCACCGCGCTTTTTTCAATACGCAGGTAGCTTCCCGGGCTTACTTCTAATTGAATGGTATTATCTTCTACTTTATCAATTTTGCCGTGTATGCCGGCAATGGTTACGATCTTATCGCCTTTTTGCAGGCTGCTTTGAAAATTTTTGGCTTCTTTTGCTTTTTTAGTTTGGGGACGGATCATAAAAAAATAAAACACAGCAATAATACCAACAAGCATTATCATCTGCATCATTTGTGCATTGCCTCCGCCACTTTGCAATAAAACGAAATAATTGTTCATGTGTATGATTTAAATAGTAATGACTAACTTTTTTTATTTACAATAACATTAAAGGTTAATGCATAGCTCTCCGGCTCGGTATTGGATACTACGGTTATGGTTTTGTGAGTTGGGCCGGGTTTATTTTGGCTGTCGAATACCGCTTTGATGCTTCCTTCTTTGCCCGGCGCAATAGGCTCCAGGGGCTTTTCGGCTACTGTACAGCCGCAGGAAGGGCGTACATCTTTTATGATCAGCGGTTTTTCGCCGGTGTTTTTAAAACGGTAAACGATCTCTATTTTTTCACCTTCAGTAATGGTTCCTTTATTAAAGGCAGAATCTATCCATTGAATAGTGGTAACGGGCGCCGGCTCATTTGCCGGGGCAGCAACAGGGCTTTCCGCCGGCTTGTTTTCCGGAGACTGGCAGGCTGCAAACCCAAGACCCAAAACAGCCAGGAGCAGAAAAGATTTTTTTATCGTCATTGCAAATACTTTGAAGCTGCAAATGTAGGTATTTGAAGGTATATCATGGCAGCATACCCGGCACTAATTTCAGGGTTTTTTATAAGATGTTTTGTGTAATTTATCCTGCGCCAGCAAATCTTTATGAATGTTATCCAGTATGCCGTTCACAAAGTGTCCGCTTTGGGGTGTACTGTATGCTTTGGCCAGATCAATGTACTCGTTAATGGTAACCTTGGTGGGAATGGTTTCAAAATACAGGAATTCGCATACGCCCATCCGCATCAGGATCATATCCAGTACGGCTATTCTTTCGGCATCCCAGTTTTTTAATTTGGGTTTAATGAGTTCCATGCAGTAGGCTTCCTTATTGATTACGGCGTCTAACAGGTCATTGGCGAACTTTCTTTTTTCCGCACCGATCATATCCTGGAAATTACACTGAGCAGGTTTTTGCAGGAAGTTCAGTACCAACTGGCTCATCATTTCCGCATCATCATCCCAATGAATAAAAATATCCTCTATTTCCGATGTGAAGTCATCGCTGGCAAGCATAAGATCGGTAAAAATATATTCCAGGATGTTTTTTTCCGACTTTTTATTACGTTCCTGAAGTGCGATATATTCCTTGTAAACAGGCGCTTCGGCCAGTTGCAGGTATGTTTTCCGGATAAGGCTGCTATTGTCCCACTGCTGGGGCTTAATATCGCTGCAGGCTTTCTGGAAGGAAGGATCTTCCAATATTTTCCACATCAGCTCATTGCCCGCTATTTTAATATTTACATTCAGATCCTGTTGGGTGGGCAGGTGTTTAGACAATCTGTTATGGGAATCCTGTTCGGCATAACGCGCTACCCGGGTTATAAAATGTAGCAGATATACGAATAATTGCCGCGACTGCTCCAGGTGCTTATCCAATAGCTTTTTTGCCTTATCTTTCTGATCTTCTGCTGCGTCAATGGTATACAGCGTTTGCATTACTTTAACCCGGATATTTCTTCTGCTAATCATCTTAAAGAGCTTATTATGCGGCGGCGAAGATAAGGAATTTATAAACCTGTTAGGTCTTCCGGCAGAGCTAACAGGTTTGTTGCGCAAATTTGGCATGCCGCTCTGCACCAAACGCTGCCAACTTTTTCATTTAACCCGCAATTAGCACCAAAACCTGAAATTTTTTCCGGGCTTGACGCTTTGGCATGTTATTCGTTTACCTTTGGCAGCCTTAAAGATTTAATAAAACCAATCTTTAACCAACACAAAAAATTATTAAACTATGTCTAAAAAGTTCAATGTAACTCCGCTTCATGACAGGGTGATTGTGAAACCCGCTGCTGCCGAAGAAAAAACTGCCGGCGGCATTATTATTCCTGATACTGCTAAGGAAAAACCTCAGCGTGGAACTGTTGTTGCAGCAGGACCCGGCAAAAAAGATGAGCCGGTAAGCGTAAAATCGGGCGATACCGTTTTATATGGCAAGTATGCCGGTACTGAAATTACGATTGAAGGTGCTGATTATCTTATCATGAGAGAATCCGACATTTTAGCGATCGTTTAAAACACAGCATCAGGTTGTCTTCTGAACGGGAGGCAATTTTCATTTTCAAATTTTCAATTCACAAATTTTCAAATTGTTATAATTATGGCAAAGCAATTATTCTTCGAAGTAGAAGCCCGCAATAAAATGAAAAGAGGGGTTGATATCCTTGCCAACGCGGTAAAGGTTACCCTCGGGCCTAAAGGACGTAACGTGGTATTGGAAAAGAAATTTGGCGCTCCTGCAGTAACTAAAGACGGTGTTACCGTTGCTAAAGAAATTGAACTGGAAGACCCTATTGAAAATATGGGCGCCCAGATGGTAAAAGAAGTAGCCAGCAAAACTGCCGATATTGCAGGTGACGGTACTACAACTGCCACCGTTCTGGCACAGTCTATCATCAGTGAGGGTTTAAAGAACGTAGCCGCCGGTGCTAATCCCATGGATTTAAAGCGCGGTATTACCAAAGCGGTTGAAAAAGTAGTGGAACACCTGCGCGGACAATCGCAGGTTGTAGGTTCCGACAGTAAAAAAATCCAGCAGGTAGCTTCTATCTCTGCCAATAATGATGAAAACATTGGTAAGCTGATTGCAGAAGCTTTCGGTAAAGTGGGTAAAGACGGTGTAATTACCGTTGAAGAAGCCCGCGGTACAGAAACAACTGTAGAAGTGGTAGAAGGTATGCAGTTCGATCGGGGTTATGTTTCTCCTTATTTCGTTACCAACAGCGAAAAAATGCAGGCTGAGCTGGAAAAGCCTTATATCCTGATCTATGATAAAAAGATCAGCACCATGAAGGATATTCTCCAGGTGCTGGAAAAAGTAGCACAGCAGGGCGCTCCTTTGCTGATCATTTCCGAAGATTTGGAAGGCGAAGCGCTGGCAACCCTGGTGGTAAATAAATTACGCGGTACGCTTAAAGTGGCAGCCGTTAAAGCGCCCGGTTTTGGCGACAGGAGAAAAGAAATGCTTACGGATATTGGTATTCTTACCGCCGGTACTGTAATAAGCGAAGAAATGGGCCATAAATTAGAAGCTGCTGATCTTTCTTCCTTGGGAAGGGCTGAAAGAGTGGTTATTGACAAAGACAATACTACCATTGTTGGTGGTAAAGGTAAAAAAGCAGATATCGCCGGACGTGTTAGCCAGATCAAAGCACAGATTGAAGTAACTACCTCCGACTATGATAAAGAAAAATTACAGGAACGCCTGGCTAAATTAAGCGGTGGTGTGGCTGTATTACAGGTTGGCGCCGCTACCGAAATGGAAATGAAGGAAAAGAAAGACCGTGTGGATGATGCTTTACATGCAACCCGTGCTGCGGTTGAAGAAGGTATCGTTCCCGGCGGTGGCGTAGCGTATATCCGCGCTATTGAATCTTTAGAAAAATTCAGGGGACTGAATGAAGATGAGCTGACCGGAATTGCTATTGTGAAAAGAGCTATTGAAGAACCGCTTCGCCAGATCGTTATCAACAGCGGTATTGAAGGCAGCATTGTAGTGCAAAAAGTAAAAGAAGGTAAGGGTGATTACGGCTTTAATGCAAGAACAGAAATATATGAAAACCTGTTCAAAGCCGGTGTAATTGATCCTACCAAAGTTACCCGCATTGCATTGGAAAACGCGGCTTCTATTGCAGGTATGTTGCTCACTACGGAATGTGTGATCGCCGACAAACCTAAGAAAGAAGAAGCAGCAGGACATAGCCATGGTGCACCTGATATGGGTGGAATGGGCTATTAATACAAAGCTCCTTTTTCTTAAGGGAAATAATAACAGGTCCCGCTTCTGCAAAGAGGCGGGATTTTTTTTCCCTATATTTGAAGTCATAACCCTTTTGTATGAAATTAATGATAAGATATGCTTTAATAATAGCAGTGAGTTTTGTTTTTGTAAATGTGTTAATGGCACAGGAAGCCACTGGAAAAAAGAAGCGGAAGAAGGACAAAAAAGCTGAAACCGAGCTGCCATCGGTAAGCCAGCAACTGTTAGACAGCATATCCGGCAATATGGTATGGGTAACAGGTGGCAGGTTTATCATGGGTAACCGTTCGGGAGAAGCGGATGAGCGGCCGGAATATGAAGTGATTGTTGACGGGTACTCTATCAGCAAATACCCGGTAACCCAGCGGCAATGGACGGCGATCATGGGCAGCAACCCCAGCGAATTCGTGGGCTGCGACCAATGCCCTGTAGACAGGGTAAGCTGGGATGAAGCACAGCAATTTATTGAGATATTAAACAAGCTCACCGGTAAGAAATATGCTTTGCCTACCGAAGCCGAATGGGAATATGCCGCCAAGGGTGGGCTAAAAACCCAGGGCTACCGGTATAGCGGCAGCGACAATATTGACGCGGTAGCCTGGCATACAGGCAACAGCGGCAGGCATCCGCATCCGGTAGGTGAAAAGGCGCCGAATGAGCTGGGCTTATACGATATGACCGGGAATATGTGGGAGTGGTGCCAGGATTGGTATAATAAAAACTATTATGAGTTACGGGAGAGCAATAATCCAACCGGCCCCGCTTCCGGAGCCGCCCGCGTGCGGCGCGGGGGATCGTGGTTTACACAGGCCATCAACTGTAAAACCTCTACGCGTAACAGTGTAAAGCAGGATTACAAAGACGATAGCGGCGGTTTCAGACTGGTGCAGTATCCGAATTAGGTTAAGTTCGGATAATAAATCAAATTCCAGATTTCACCCGTTCATTTCTTCAAAGCTTACAGGATAAAGCATGAATTCGTATTTCCGGCCGGTGAGAGATTCGTTAATATTTTCTCTGTCAAAATAACATTGTTCAATCTGGCAGGGCTTCGTACGGTGAGGTACTTCGCAGAGAACAGAACCGGATTTTATATGTAATTTCGCCGCTCGTATGAAAACAAGAACGCTCCGGAAAGACAAGGTGAACATCATTACCTTAGGCTGCAGTAAAAATGTGGTAGACAGCGAGGTATTAAGCGGCCAACTGAAGGCTAATGATATTAATGTGGTGCATGAAAGCAAAAAAAGCGACCACAATATTGTGGTGATCAATACCTGCGGGTTTATAGATAAGGCCAAAGAAGAATCTATTAATACTATTCTTGATCATGTGGAACTCAAAAAGAAGGGACGGTTAGATAAGGTATACGTTACCGGTTGCTTAACCGAACGCTACAGGCAAAACCTGGAAGAAGAGATACCTGAAGTAGACGCCTGGTTCGGGACCATGGAACTGCCATTGATCTTAAAAAGATTTGAAGCGGATTATAAGGCAGAATTGGTGGGTGAAAGGTTACTGAGCACCCCGGGTCATTACGCTTACATGAAAATATCAGAGGGCTGCAACCGCACCTGCTCTTTTTGCGCTATTCCCTTAATGAGGGGACAGCACGTAAGTAAGCCGGTAGAGCAATTGGTGGCGGAGGCGGAAGGGCTGGTGCGCAGGGGCGTGAAAGAGATCATGCTTATTGCGCAGGAGCTTACTTATTACGGGCTGGATATTTACAAAAAACGCGAGCTTCCCAGGTTGCTGCATGCCCTCGCAGATGTAAAGGGGCTGGAATGGATCCGTTTGCACTATGCTTATCCTTCTAAATTTCCCTTAGAGATCATTGATGCTATTAAGGAGCGCCCCAATATCTGCAATTACTTAGATATGCCGCTGCAGCACAGCAGCGACAAAATGCTGAAAGCCATGCGGCGCCAGATCACCAAAGCAGAAATGGATGATTTGATAGGGGAGATCAGGAACCGCATACCAGGCATTTGTTTGCGTACCACGCTTATCGCCGGTTTCCCCGGAGAAAC
Organism: Agriterribacter sp.; assembly: GCF_035445465.1. Classification (NCBI taxonomy): domain Bacteria; kingdom Pseudomonadati; phylum Bacteroidota; class Chitinophagia; order Chitinophagales; family Chitinophagaceae; genus Agriterribacter; species Agriterribacter sp. The sequence goes on along the minus strand of NZ_DAOMQT010000022.1, from coordinate 31,563 downwards.
AGCAGAAGATGTGGAGGATATGAAAGGCTTTTTGCAGCAGCACCGTTTCGACAGGGTAGGCATTTTTACCTATTCGCATGAAGAAGGTACTTCCGCCTATGCCCTGGAAGATAATATTCCATATGAAGAAAAAGAACGCCGGGCGCAGGAAGTAATGGAGGTGCAGCAGGAGATCAGCTACGAAAAAAACCAGGAAAAAGTAGATAAGATATTTAAAGTGCTCGTAGATAAAAAAGAAGCCGGCCGTTATTTGGGCCGTACCGAATTTGATTCGGTTGAAGTAGACAATGAGGTGATCATTACTACCAGCCGCAAATTAACCCCGGGGGAATTTGTGAATGTGAAAATTACCAGTGCCTACGATTATGACCTGGAAGGAACCGTTGTGGAAGACGGGCAAGCATAACTTTAGGTGGTGACTTAGGGGGCTATGGTAATGGAAGCCTGTTCAAATTCGAGCCGGATATATTTCATGATATAATGAATAAACAGGATTATCCCTGCCATTTCAAATATCTCTTCACAACTTGCAACAAGCGCAAAGGTAATATTGTTTAATCCCTGTTTTTCTGCAATGCTACCCCCAATCATTTCAAATCCAATAACACCGCATAAATACACTATGCCGGATAAAATAAAACCTGTGCGAACCGGTTTTTGCAATGATAGCAAAAAGCGCATAAAGTACAAACCAACCAGTAAGGTAACGAGTGCATAGGGGAGTATCCACGCAAATGTAAGGAAACCACTTCCCCCTATCCCTAATTGAGGCAAAATCACGGTAAGGTATTCATGTATGGAAATGCTTTCATCAGCAGATAAGAACAAAAATATAAGCGAAAGCAGCAACCAGTAGTTTTTAATTTTAACATTTCCCCGCTGCTTATGCAGCAGAAAGGTAATAAATAACAATGCGGCAGCAATTAACAATAATACGGTATTAAAAAAGCTGGGAAGGTTCGATTCCCGGTCTACATATAACAGGTTATACAACTTGCGGCCAATACCAGTACCTAAAAGTCCGTTATGATACAACGTTATTACACCGAAATTAAGTACAGCCACCATCAGAAGGCATGCCCAAAGAACATTAATATAGCGTTTTGAATGAATTACTGCGGACATAAACGGGTTATAGAATTTAATGTAACAATTAGTACGTAATCCCCTCTAAGGGAAAAGCCTGCCTTCAAGGTATTGTATTTTTTCAATATGTTACTTAATTTTTCAAAAATAGTTGGGGTGGGAGCTGACCGGGGATCAGGTAACAACACAATATAATTTGAACCTCCGGTAAAATAAACTTACTTTGAAGCTGAGCTATGAATCACGATCAAAAAAGAGAAGCGATTATCCTGGCAGCCGAAAAAAGATTTGCCCATTTTACCGTAAGCAAAACCACTATGGCTGAAATAGCCCGTGACCTGGGTATTTCCAAGCCGTTGCTGTATTATTATTTCCCCGACAAACTGAACCTGTACGCCGCGGTTATTGATAACATTATCAGCAGGCAGCAATTAGATGCTGACGGATTTACGCCTGATGAAGACCCGCTGAAAAACATCATCGTTTATCTCAAAAAAAGGAAAGACTTTATTTTTCAATATTATAATATTATTGAGTTTGTTAAAACGGCCATCGAAAAATCGCCTGATGAGCTGAAACCTATCTTTAATGCTGCGCGGATATCCGAGTTTAAGCGGGTGAAAATAATTTTTAATAAGGGGAAAAAGAGTGGCGCGCTTAAAATGAAGGACGTAACGGCTACTACCGAGCTCTTTCTGAACTGCTTAGAAGGCCTCAGGCATATATTACTCCAGCAAAACGGTGGAACCATTTTCCCCGGAAAAGAAGCATTTGAACTGATTTTTACCAAAGAAAAAGAACTCGCAACTATTTTCCTCAAAGGTTTAACGGCTTAGATAAACAACATGCCTGCACAACTGATTATCATGGGGTTGCCGTAAAATAACCGGGAACCTTAAAAAGATGGGCACACCCCCCGATGCCTTACCGCAACAGCTTAACATTTATTTTTTAAAAAAAGCAGCAGGGTTTCGCTTTTATTCTTAATTTTGACTTTTAAATCAAAATAGTCAAATAGTAAAATAGTCAGTTTTAAGTGAAAGCAGGAACATCCATAAAACAGGAGAGCATTATTGAGGCGGCTTTAAAGCGGTTTATTCATTTTGGGTTTAATAAAACCACTTTTGCAGATATCGCCCGCGACTTGGGCGTTTCCCAGCAAAACCTGTATTATTATTTCCCCGATAAAAAAGCGTTGGTTGCTGCAGTGCTGAATAGCGTGATAACGGAATATATAGACCGGCTGACACATATCTTTTCCCGGAAAAAAACACTGGCTGAAAAAATGACAGGACTGGTAGAGGCCAAAGAGTTTTTTTTTGAAAAGTACTACATGCTTTCGGCCGATCATTCGCAGGAGGCTTTTTATAACCATCGGGAGCTGACGGCATTGATGGAAGACCTGGGAAAAAGACAACAGGAACTGGTGGAAAAAGAGCTGGAAGCAGCTATATACACAAATGAAATTAAAGCGATCAACGTTCCCCGCGTGGCGGCTCTCCTGTTAGATACCCTGGCAGCTATGCAGGAGGTGGTACGCTGCCGTACTGTAATTCCCGATCATACAGCCATAGCTGAAGGTTTTAGAAAGCAAAAAGAACTGATTGTTATTTATGTAGCGGGGCTTAAATCGTGCACATGCAGCAATAAAGGATATGCGAATAACAAAATAAACAATGTTTAAATCAAAAAAATGAAACGAGGTAAACGTACCGCACACATTCCGGTAACAGGCTATGCTAGCGTAGCCTTTCCGGGCAACCGGGGAAGCACACCTGTAAAAGCAGGCTTATGGCTGATGCTGTTAATGTTCTGTTTTTTTAAAGGCGCAAAAGCGCAGAAAGCGGTTAAAGAGCTGAGCCTGAAAGAGGCGCTGCAAATGGCCCTGCACGCCAATCAAACAGCCCGCAAGGCAAAGCTGGATATTGAAAACAGCATATACCAGGTTGATGAAGTACGATCGAGGGGCTTGCCCCAGATTAATGGCAGCGGTAATATTACCTATAACCCCCTCCTGCAGCAAAGCGCACTGCCGGGCGACCTGGTGGGGCAACCGGGTAAAACGCTGCTGGTGAGTTTTGGACAGAAATGGATATCCACCGCAGGTATCAGCTTAACCCAAAGCCTGTTCGATCAGTCTTTATTTACCGGCTTAAAAGCTGCTAAAGGCGCACGGGAATACTATGAACTGAATGGCGAATTGGCCGAAGAGCAGGTCATTGAGCTGGTGGCAACAGCATACTACAATGTGCTGGTGCAGCGCCAGAAAATTGGAGTAATAGACAGCACCATCAGCAATATCAGAAAATCAGAGGCTATCATTAAAGGATTGTACGAAAGCGGGCTGGGTAAACAAATTGATGTAGACAGAATTGCTGTAAACATCGCTAACCTGGAAAGTCAGAAGCTGCAGTTACACAATGCCGTTATTATAATGGAGAACCAACTGAAGTATGTGGCAGGGATGGATATCAAACAACCCATTGTACTGTCTGACGTTGCATTATCCCAGGTGCAGCCGGAAGCGCTGGAATTGCAGTCAGCGCTCGATATAAACACCCGTACTGAATTTCAAACGCTCAAAAAGCAGGAAGAATTGCTGCAATACCAGAAACAGGCCTACAAAGCAGAATATTACCCCTCGCTTTCTTTATCGGGTAATTACAACTACCAGGGTATGGGCAACGCTTTCCCGGTGTTTAAAGGAACGAACCAGGGCGTAAGCTGGTTTGATTACAGTAGCGTAGGCGCGTCGCTTAAGATACCCCTTTTTAATGGCGGCGCCACGCGTTCCCGCATCAGGCAGGCAGATGTAAGTTTAAGGAAGCTAAAGGAAGATATGGCGCAAACCGGTTTGGCCTTAAACCTGTCTTTTGAAAATGCAAAAATTCAGATCAATAACAGCATCATCATTTTAAATAACCAGAAAAAAAATGTTGAGCTGGCACAGAAAGTATATCATAATACACAAAATAATTACAACCAGGGCTTAGCCTATCTCACCGATCTGCTTCAGTCGGAAAATGCGGTTACAGAAGCACAGAACAACTACTCTGCCGCTTTGCTGGATTATAAGCTGGCCGAAATACAATTAATAAAAGCGCAGGGAAAACTTCAAACATTACTCAACTAAATCAATACTATTCTTTATGAGCAGCAAAAAAATTACACGTGCGCTTACTACGCTTATTATTATTGCGGCGGCATTGGCCGGAATAAGCTGGGTGCTTGCTAATAATAAAAAGAAAAACGAAGAAAAAACGGATATCGTAGCCCGGCGCAATACGGAGGTTGCTGTTAAGACAGCTACTGTTGCGCAAAAGGCTGTAAATACAGATTTTACAGCCAACGGAAATTTTACGCCGTTTCAGCAATTGAACTTTGCTTCAGAAACTGCCGGCAGGGTGATCAGCGTGCTGGTAAAAGAGGGCGACAAAGTAAGGAAAGGGCAAACACTGGCAGTAATTAAAACCGATGGACTGCATGTGGATTTACAAAGTGCAGCAGACAATTATCAAAATGCCCTGCAGGATAAAAACAGGTTTGAAAATGCTTTTAAAACAGGCGGTGTAACGCAGCAGCAATTAGATCAGGCTGAACTATCATTGAAAAATGCGGCGTTCCGGGTAGAGCAGGCTAAAATTAAAATTACAGATGCCAATATACGGGCCTCTATTAACGGAACAATCAATAAACGGTTTATTGAACCCGGCGCTGTGTTGAACCCCGGCACCCAATTGTTTGAACTGGTGGATGTTTCGAAGCTTAAATTAAAGGTTCAGGTTAATGAAGCGCAGGTTGCGCAATTGAAAACGGGAGATAAGGTTCAGGTAAAAGTGAGTGTTTTTCCCGACAGGATTTTTGAAGGCGTGATCAGTTTTATAGCAGCCAAATCGGATGATGCGTTAAACTTTCCCGTGGAAATTGAAATGGCCAATACCGCAGGCGCGGGGGTAAAGGCAGGGATGTTTGCTACAGCCATGTTTCATTTTCCTGCCCCGCCGCCATCGCTGGTTATACCAAGAACCGCGTTTACGGGCAGCGTGAGCAGCAACCAGGTTTTTGTGCTAACCGGTGATGGTACAGCCCGTTTACAGCAGGTGGTTGCCGGCAGAATTACGGGAGACGAAGTGGAGATACTCAGCGGACTGCGTGAAGGAGATAAGGTAATAACCAGCGGACAGGTGAACCTGAGCGATGGTGCTAAAGCCGCTGTAATACAATAGTGCTAAGTTAAGAAAATTGTGTCTGTAGGTTATTGTGAAAAGTGAGCGGATAAACGTGAACAGGCAATGGAAACATTATAAAAATAACAGGATGAAAATTGCAGAAATATCAATAAAGCGCCCTTCGCTGGTTATAGTGCTGATACTCGTACTAACACTGGGTGGGTTACTCTCTTACCAGTCATTGAACTATGAGCTGTTGCCCAAGTTTTCGCCGGCCGTAGTATCGGTTACTACCATATACCCGGGCGCATCGCCGGCAGAAGTAGAGAATACTGTGTCTAAGAAAATTGAAGATGCGGTATCCTCCATGGAGAATATTAAGAAGCTGGAAGCGAAATCATTCGAAAGCCTGTCCATTATCATCATTACATTAAACAGCGGGGCCGATGTGGACTATGCGTTAAATGACGCGCAACGAAAAGTAAACAGTATTTTAAAGGATTTGCCGGATAACGTAGATCCTCCTTCCCTGAATAAGTTTTCGCTTGATGATTTACCGGTGATGACCCTTTCCGCTTCTTCCGGCCTGAATGAAACCGATTTTTTTGATCTGATGGATAAGCGGATTGCCCCGGTTTTGTCGAGGGTGCCCGGTGTTGCCAGGATTAATTTAATTGGCGGACAGGAAAGGGAGATACAGGTAAGCGTAGATGCCGCCAAATTAGAGGGGTATGGGTTATCGTTATTGCAGGTGCAGAACGCGGTGCTTTCCGCCAACCTCGACTTCCCTACCGGTAGCGTACAAACGAGGGAGAGCGATATACTGATCCGCTTATCCGGTAAATACCAGTCGGTTGATGAATTAAGGAACCTTGTGGTGGCCACCGGTAAACAGGGAGCGCAGATCCGTTTAAGCCAGGTGGCAGATGTGCAGGACGCGCAAAAGGATATTGAAAAAATTGCCCGTGTAAACCAGCAGAGCGCTATTGCCCTGCAGGTAATCAAACAGTCGGATGCCAATGCTGTAGCCGTGAGCAAATTAATTAAAGAAAGTATTACAAAACTGCAGAGCGATTATCAGCAGTCGGGGCTAACGATGTCGGTTGCCAACGATAGTTCTGATTATACCCTGGAATCGGCCAATGCGGTAATATTCGACCTGGTATTGGCTATTATACTGGTAGCTTTTGTAATGTTATTCTTTTTGCATAGTGTAAGAAACGCGCTGATCGTGATGGTAGCGATTCCTGTATCACTGATCGCAACGTTTATTGGCATGTACCTGCTGGGTTATTCGCTCAACCTGATGTCGTTGCTGGCGCTTTCGCTGGTGGTAGGTATATTGGTGGATGACGCTATTGTGGTGCTGGAAAATATATACCGCCACATGGAAATGGGTAAGAACAGGGTAAGGGCAGCGTATGATGCCACAAAGGAGATAGGCTTTACCGTTACTGCCATTACGCTGGTAATTGTGGTGGTGTTTTTACCTATAGCGCTCAGCTCGGGGCTGGCGGCGGATATATTAAAAGAATTTTGTGTAACCGTAGCTATTGCCACCCTGCTTTCTCTGGCCACATCTTTTACCATTGTTCCCTGGTTGTCATCCCGTTTTGGAAAGCTGGAAAAAATTACCGGTAAAAACTTCTTTGGGAGAATTATACTCGCGTTTGAAAGCGGGTTAGAAAAGTTTACCCACTGGGTAACAGGCATATTAAAATGGAGTCTTGCGCATAAAAAAACCACGCTTGCACTGGTGTTTGGTTTGCTGATCGCTTCCTTTGGCCTGGTGGGTGGCGGATTTATTGGGGCAGAATTTTTTGCCAAGAGCGACAGGGGTGAATTTTTGGTACAGATAGAATTACCGAAAGATGCTTCCATTGAACAAACCAATGCGTTAACGCAAAAGGCAGAGAATTACCTGAGCGGTAGAAAGGAGATCATACGGTTGATTACAACAGTGGGACAATCCAGCGATGGTATGGGCGGCACACAGGCCACTCCTTATAAGTCGGAGATCGCTGTGCAGTTAGTACCCAAAAATGAGCGGGCAGACGATGCCAATATATATGCTGCAAAAATGAAAATGGAACTGGAGCCGGTACTTGTTGGGGCCAAAGTAAAAACAGTGCCTGTAAGCATACTGGGGTCGGCGGAACGGGCGCCACTGGCATTGGTGGTTACCGGGCCGGAGCTTAGCAATATCATGGTATATGCCAACCAGGCAATGGATGAACTGAAAATGATTAAGGGTGCTACGGAAATGAAATTATCTGTAGAAGCGGGCAATCCTGAAATTGAAGTGCAGGTAGACCGTGATAAAATGGCTGCGTTGGGGCTTACCCTTTCTACGGTGGGCGCTACCATGCAAACAGCTTTTAGCGGCAATACTGATAGTAAGTTCAGGCAGGGAGAATACGAGTATGATATTAATATCCGTTACGGGAGCTTTGACCGTAAAAATATTCAGGATGTTAAGCATTTGCTTTTTATTAATGATAAAGGAAACCAGGTACGCTTAGAGCAATTTGCCAGTGTAAAGGAGGGTTCGGGTCCCAGCCAGTTGGAAAGAAGGGACAAGAGCACTTCGGTAACCGTGGAAGCGCAAACGGTGGGCAGGCCAACCGGTACTGTTGCCGCTGAGTGGCAGGCTGCATTAGATAAACTTGAGCGGCCTGCAGGGGTGAGTTATGTATGGAGCGGGGATATGGAGAACCAGAGCGAAGGTTTTGGCTCGATGGGAATTGCCCTGGTAGCAGCCATATTTTTAGTATATTTTATTATGGTGGTTTTATACAACAGTTTCGTTTACCCGTTAGTGGTATTGTTTTCCATTCCACTGGCTATTATCGGCGCCCTGCTGGCGCTGGCGCTTACCAATAATTCTTTAAACCTGTTTACCATTTTAGGGTTGATCATGCTGATTGGTTTGGTGGCTAAAAATGCTATTATACTGGTTGACTTTACCAACCAGCGTAAGGCAGAAGGTCAAAGTACCTATCATGCATTGATAGATGCCAATCATGCCAGGTTACGTCCTATTTTAATGACCACCATAGCAATGGTAATAGGAATGCTGCCGATAGCGCTGGCCAGTGGCGCAGGTGCAGAATGGAAGAATGGCCTGGCATGGGTGATCATAGGCGGGTTGCTGAGCTCTCTTTTCTTAACGCTTATAATTGTGCCTGTAATGTACGCTGCCTTTGATGGTATAATAAGAAGGGTTACCAAAGGAAAAAAACCACAGCCTGTTGCGGAACTTATGGTGCAGCCTTACAGGGAAGAGCAAATGATTCAGCAGAACGGGCATGAGCCTCACTTAGTTGGCGGTGTTACCGTATAGCAAGTAACTTTATTTTAGTCCCGGTGGTTGTATAACTGCCGGGATTTCTGCTTTGCATTTCCTTATCATTTTTTTTCACGCTCATTTACTTGTTATATGAACCGTTTTGCTATGGAGGCAACTCCTGCAGTGCCGGAGGAAATCATCCTGTCCGGTACAGACCATATCGAACTGTATACTGGCAACGCCAAACAGGCGGCGTATTATTATAAAACAGCTTTTGGTTTTCAATCTTTGGCTTATGCCGCATGAAGGCAGCGGTATCCTGCATACGATGTATGGTGATCTTTCTTTCGGCTATGGCGATTATATCATCATACCCAGAGGAGTGATATACCAGGTTGAATTTTCGGATATCCGTAACCGTTTGCTGATCATGGAGTCTTTCAGTCCCATCCGTTTTCCCAAACGTTACCTGAGTCTCTACGGGCAGTTGCTCGAACATGCGCCTTACTGCGAAAGGGATATCCACGGGCCAAAAGAGCTCGTTACCCATGAGGAAAAGGGAGATTTTCTGATCAAAGTAAAAAAGCAGGGATATTTATACAGCCTGCATTACGCTACGCATCTCTTTGATGTGGTGTGATGGGACGGCTGCTGTTATCCCTTTACTTTTTCGATACACGATTGAAACTAGTAAATTTGCTATTGTGCAAGAAATAGCGTGTGAACCATTTTTAGTAATCCGCCCAAAAAAGAGAAAATTACCCCGGTAAGAAAAATATTCAGGGTCTTTCTATAATAGGTGTCTGCCTTATCATTATTGTACCTGTTGTTTAATATCCGGTATAGGGCGGTAATCAGCAATACGATACCTACCAGGGTAGAAAATATGATCAGCAGCACCATTCTGTCATTTTTGCTGTCGCGTTTAACTAATTCAGTGGCGAAATTTAAAACGAATCCCAATATAATGCCTGCGGCTGTTACCAGTGGCTGCCTGAATTTAAAAAGCGGATCTTTTTCCATCAGAGGGCTCTTTACTTAAAAATTGTTCGAATTAACGACATAACAAACTATTGCTGCTATCTTTTTTTATGATTGAGACCAAGATAATTAAAAAATCCAGCTCCCCATTGCTTTTACTTTTGGCATATTATTCATTTGTAAGTTGCCTGTTGTCAGCTAAAATTGCTAACTTATGGCCAGTAGATCTTAGCTTCATTTCTCAAAAACTATTATCATCTGTATGTAAGGCTATGATTAATTCTTTACCCTGATAAACTGAGCAAAGTAGTTAAAGCGTTTTATCATTTATATAAATAAATTTTATTCCAATGCAGGCATCGATTTTTTTAACGCTGCTACTTTTTACGGGGGCTGTGCTCCCGGCACGGGCCCAGCAAGTTAACCAGGGGCAGATATTGCTGGAGGACGTCAGAGTATTTGATGGGAAATCACAGGTACTTACACCGCGTGTTAATGTATTGATTTCAAAAGATACCATCCAAAAAATCAGCGCTGCTCCTATTGCTGTGGAGCAGCATGTGCTAAAAATAAATGGTGAAGGAAAGACCCTTATGCCCGGGCTGATTGATGTGCATGTACATATGACTTTCGGTGCGCTTACCATGCAGGAGATGATGTCTCCCGGTTTTTCAGAAAAAACATTAATGGAAAAGGTGAGTGTTTCAGCAGAAAAAATGCTGATGAGGGGCTTCACCAGTGTGAGAGATGCAGGAGGGCCGGTCTTTCCGCTAAAGGCGGCTATTGACGCTGAAAAGATAAAAGGCCCCAGGATATGGCCTTCCGGGGCCACTATTAGCCAGACCTCCGGGCACGGAGATTTCAGGACGCCTGATGAGCGGTCGCGGCGATTTTTCGGAGAACCTTCCAGGGCTGAGAAGCTTAATGCCACTTTTATAGCTGATGGCCGCGATGAAGTGTTAACGGCTGTTCGGGAAAACCTGCGGTTCGGGGCAAGCCAGATAAAGCTGATGGCCGGTGGCGGCACATCATCTGCATTTGATCCTGTAGACGTTACACAATATACATTAGATGAGATGAAAGCGGCAGTAGAAGCTGCGGAAGATTGGGGTACTTATGTAGCCGTACATGCCTACACGCCCAGAGCCGTTCAACGTGCCATTGAAGCAGGAGTAAAATGCATAGAACATGGTCAGCTCCTGGATGAAAAAACTTTGCAGTTAATGGTTCAAAAAAAGATATGGTTAAGTCTTCAGTACCTGAGGGATAGTACACCGGATATGGCGGAGCTCAGGAAGCAAAAACGTAAAATTGTACTGGAAGGGCAGGAAAAGGTATGGTCTTTGGCGAAACGCTATAAAGTGAAATTAGCCTGGGGTACCGATTTTCTTTTTGAGCCGGATTTAAATGATCAGCAAAACGCTTATATTCTCCGTTTGCAGAAATGGTTTACCAATGCTGAAATTCTTAAAATGGTCACCCACGACAATGCGCAACTTTTGCAACTCTCCGGTTTGAGAAGTCCTTATCGGGGTAAATTAGGCGTAATTGAAAAAGGAGCGCTTGCTGATCTGTTACTGGTGGACGGTGATCCCCTGCGGGATCTGTCAATAGTTGCAGACCCGGAAAAAAAATTCCTGGTGATTATAAAAAGCGGGAAGCTGTATAAGAACCTGTTGCAAAATCAATAAGACAGCTTAATTACACAAAATACTGCCACCAACGGAAGAATTCAATTTGTTGGACACGGAAAATGCGGATATAATTATTGGATAATTTGCTTTGAGTAAATAAACGATATGCAAACAATACTGGGAGCAAACGGCCAGATAGCTGAGGAATTGGCAAGAGAATTACACAGCAATTATACCACTGACATCAGATTGGTAAGCAGAACCCCTAAAAAAGTAAATGCCACAGATGAACTGTTTGCTGCAAACCTCTTAGATGCCGGTGCAGCATGCAAAGCTGTAGCAGGAAGCGATATTGCTTATTTGACCGTAGGGTTGCCTATGAACGCCCAAATGTGGGCAGAACAGTTTCCTGTTATCATGCGGCATGTAATAGATGCCTGTAAAAAACATCAATGTAAGCTGGTATTTTTCGATAACACGTATATGTATGCCAAAACAGATGAGCCGCAAACCGAGGAAAGCCCGTTTGTTCCTGTTGGACAAAAATCAACAGTAAGAGCTGAAATGACAGCAATGTTGTTAGCCGAGATGAATAACAAAACCATTGAAGCTGTTATTTGCAGAGCGCCGGAATTTTATGGGCCGGGTAAAACGAAAAGTATTACCAATTCTTTAATTTTTGATAACATCAGGCAGCACAAAAAGCTGAAAGTTCCTTTAAAAGATAATACTTTACGAACGCTGATCTGGACACCCGATGCAAGTCGTGCCATGGCATTGATCGGCAATACCCCGGATGCGTATAATCAAACCTGGCATTTGCCCTGCGATGACAACAGGCTAACTTACAAAGCACTGATAAACCTCGCTTCAGAAGTTTATCAGCAACAGTTCGATTACACTGTTTTAAAGATATGGATGTTTAAACTTGGGAGTTTATTCAGCAGGCAGGCTAAGGAATTGCAGGAACTGCTGCCACGCTATAAATATGACAACATCTTTATCTCCGAAAAATTTAAAAAGAGATTTCCTGATTTTAAATGTACAATTTACCAGGAAGGCATTACACGCATAATGAATGAACAGAAACGAAAGTAGCTACTTCACCTGGTATTCGTATTGTGTGTCTCTGTAAAATCCACCCAGTTACTATCAGCCTCGTACTCCGTGATCAAAACGGCATGGTCGTTAATTGAAAAGTTCGAGGCTAAATGAGCAATATCCATCCGGATATTCAAGAGGCAGCCTTCGGCAAGTTCTTTCCGAAATCCTTTTTCCTGAAGCGCCAGCACATATTGTACGCAGATAAGCCGTGCAATGATTTTACCCAGATCCACTAATCTCCTTTGCGAAATATTCGCGTTGAGTTCTAACCGCAGATGGTGGCTGAAATGGAGAGCGGAGCGGCTTGTCAGCTCAAATCCGGAAAGGAAAGTATAAAGGTTTGCTTCTTTTTGTTTTTTCATTCTCTTCAGTAACATTTCTGCTATCTGTGTGTAGAGCATTTCATTAGAACCTTCAAATATCTGGAATGGCCTACTGTCCACGATTCCCCTGCCCGCTATATGGCTGATACGATATCCGTTGGCGCCGGATACCTGGAGGCAGAGCTGGGCCGATTCCTGCATCAAATCGGTTACAAGCGCTTTCATACTGTTGGCCTCCAACCCTTCCTGGGCAAGGTTATGTTCAATACCGCTGATCTCACTGCTTCTTGCACACATTCCCGAACAGAGTGTAAAGGCTGTTTGTATCCTCGATAGCTGGAACTGTACAGAATCCAGCGTCAACAAATTTCCCGCACCTACTACCCGGTTTGTGCAGTGCCACAACGCCTCATCAAGCATACGTTGTATAAACCCCATTCCCATTCCCGGAAATTGCATCCTGCTTCGGTGGAGAATGTCGAGCATCATCTTGATACCGGTACTTTCGGGCCGGAGCCTGTGGTTTTCCGGTACGCTAATATCAATATTGTTAAGGCCGTAGGGAATCATGTAAAGGCCAAGATTGTTGTATAATGCTTCTACCCTGATATGCTGTTGCGCCACCGCATTGTCGGTTAAGAAAAAGTCCACATCCCTGGCCAACTCACCATTGCCGAGGTCTTTCCTTGCTGTCACCAGCCAATAATCAGCCTGCCCGGTCAATCCCTGCCAATGTTTGTGTCCTTTTATCGCATAGCCATCGCCGGTAATTCTGTAGAATGTTTTCATGTTTAATGCATCACTCCCGAATTCAGGTTCGGTGATCATCAGCCCGCCCATACGCTGTTCCCTGACGAATTGGGGTAAAATCCCCTGCTTTAGCGATGTATGCCCATACTTTGCCAGAGGTTCCAGGAATAAGGCAATGTTGATGCCGAAAGTGAGCGACAAAGGCAATGATTCATAAGATGCCGCAGACAGAAGACTGAGACATTCCTTTACAATGCAGCCTCTTCCTCCATATTCCCTGGGGATGGCCACTGAAAGCGGCGCAGCGTCCATAATACCTGACCAGATGTGCGGGGGAAGTCCTCGTTCAAGGCTTAATTCATTGATGTCGTTTTGTTCGTGGAATACCCTTTTTAGAGCATGTCTGAATATGGAGATAAACGCCGCAAAATCATCATTGTTTCTTTCCATTGCATCTCAATAAAAGAAGAAGTTTATGAAAGCACCAAAATTATTCATTTTTAGAAAAAATAACAAGAGGGTACCCCGATTTTCGTACACAACTAAAGGGAATAGCTCGTTTTTTTGCAAACTGGCTGAATGTGGATGCAGGAAATATGTACAGGGCTATCCAGGAAATACGAATACGCAAAAAGAGCAGAACCAATTTTATAGATCAGCTAAAGAAACGTCTTGAAGACCACCTGGATGAATTAGATGAAAACCCTCGTTTTTAATCCCCATAAAACGAATATTGATGCGATTTCGGTTTTAACCTTCCCAAATTTCCTGATCTTCGACCCAGGGAGCATCGAAGTTGAGCATAACACCGGGAGTAATACAATCTGAATGTACGTAGCTACTCTATATGATAAAACGGATCAAGTTTTAAAATCCATGTTTTATGGATCAGATCCTCCATAATCTTTTCTTCATCCACGTCCGCATAAATTTGTGTTGTCGAAATCTTTGTATGCCCCATCATCATTTGAACGGTTTCCAATGGAATACCGTTTTTCAAAGGTACCGTTTTACCGAAGGTATGCCGGGCAACGTGAAATGTGAGGTAGGTATTAATTTCACATGCCTGCTGAATTATTTTCAGTGATTCGTTGACGTATTGATTGGTGAACTTAGGAAAAATAGTGGTGCGTCCTTTTTCTTTTGCATCGTTTCGATATTTTTGTAGGATCGCAGCGGCGGATTTCAGAATGGGAACAGCACACAGTTCGTCGGACTTAGTACGGTATATTTTGCACCATACCGTCCCATTAATGTCCCATTCAAAATCGCCTTCTGCCAGGACCATCGCATCTACAAATGCAAGCCCCGTATAGCAGCTATAAAGAAATATCTCCCTTATAGTATTCAGGGATACACTGGTAAGATGTTTGGTTTCCAGTGCGACGAGTTCCTGGATATCGAGTTTCTTTCGTTTGCTTTTTTTCAGCGGACAGCTATATTTTTCACACTGGTTTTCCTTCATCCATTTCAAAACATCGGTTGCCCAGTTCAATATCCGCTTAAATCGCTAGATGTGTTTTCCCACTCCATTGCCCTTGCAGGGATTATACTCTTTGATAGGCGTAGTGCGTATGAAATGTTCGAAGTCGGTGGCGAACCGGCCGTTTACCTGCGAGAGATAAACATCACCTGAAGGATATTTACTGTAGAGAAATAATTCAACATATTTAATGGTGGTTTTGTAATTTTTGAACCCGCCGTTTTTCAATTTGTGTTCCCAGATTTTCTTGTAGTATGTCATGAGTTCTTTCAACTTATGGCCCTTTAGACTGCTCTGTATCCCCAGGTAAGCATCTTTGACGGATTGTGCGCTGACAAGTTCAGCGGCATCCTGCAGTTTGCGGTACTTGTCTTTAATGGTGAGCCTGATGTTTTCCAGGTGATCGTTGATGGACTTAACAGCGATGCTATTGCCTTTTTCAATCCCTTTTTGACTGTTCCAACTGGATGCATCAATTTGTTCTTTGGTTGAGCATTCTTTTTCTTCTCCGTCTACTGTAATGCGTACATAAATGTCTGCTTTTTTTTTGTCGGCCTTACATTTTCTGATAAGGAAGCAAACACCGAATGATTGTGTTTTCATGCAATCTGTTTTGAATGGTTTTGAAATGATTTTTCACTCTTCACTTTTGTCAGTCCGCACTTCGGAACCATGGTGTCCGCAGCTTCGAATCCTCTGAGGACGCAGGTTCGAATCCATCTCAAATCCAGTCAAAAAATGTCATAAAAATTGACATAACAGAATGGATCACAATGAATTGCGAGAGGTTTGGTGAGTACAAAGTTTGTGCCTGAAAAACACTCACCTGTTTACTCATCCAGGTATTGCTTTTTTTGAAATGATTTGACAGGTGAAAAAATACAAATCCCTGTAAATCAATTAAGACTTACAGGGATTGATTTGATTTGACCTCGAAAAGGTCGTCCTGTCGGGACAATTTTCGAACTATTTTCTGAAGGATTTGAGGAGGTTGATATCAGAAAATGGAAGTTCAATGTTTTGATATACAACTGTTTAATTAACAAAAGGTTATTGAACAATATTAAAGCTTAGAATGAAATTCTTTGCGGTTGAACTTTATAGCATTTCGCATTCCACCGATAGTGTAAACTATAATTTACTCATTTTAGCTTTTTGGACTAACCCAGATTATACGCTTCTGACAAGAAAATATTGATATCGGCAAACTATACCAATATTTTTGCCCAAAACTGTTGATATGTTTGATGCGTATAAAGAAGTTCCTTTAGCCTCTGTCGAAGAACTATTTGACTTACAAATCCTATTAAGTTGGCTCAGAAGGGTATTGACTTGAATGATTATATTTTTAGAGGTGAAGGAAGTCTTAAATATAAACTAATACCATCTGGTTGTAGAGAAAATAACAGAAAGGTTCTTGAAGATATTTCAGGTTATAGGATTGTAAATCCAAACTATAAAATAGATAGGCACGTAACTTATACAAGGGAACTCAGGGTATTGAGAGAATTTTATATTAATTCGGACATTCAAGGGTTGAAAATTCCTGATATAGCAATTTGGAGAGATGGAATTGTCAGCAGACATTCAGACCCTGTTCATTGGGAGATTGAATATAACGATAAACCTTGGATGATTCCAGAGCTATATGAAGTAGCAGCATTAGCACAACACTATGGATTACCAACCAGATTATTAGACTGGAGCTATAATATATACACAGCACTTTTTTTTGCTGCTATAGGAGCATTAAACAATTATTCTGAAAAGGATCACTTTACAGTCTACTTTTTAAATCATACTTGTGTTTCTGCTGGGCAAGGGTATCTTGACAAGAATCTTGAATTAATAAGGCCTATTTATTCTGGGAATGAAAACCTGAGAGCTCAAGAGGGTTTATTTTCAGTGAGGAAACTCGTTTCACCTGAAGATGACCAAATACCGTTAGACGAGTACTTGCAAAACAATTCTAAGAGTTTTCCGGCTGGGAATTTAATACTCAAGCTTCTAATACCACACACCGACTGCTACCTAACATTGAATGCTTTAGATAATTTAGGAATAAATGAAATGAAACTTTTTCCCGGATTTGAGGGAATTGTGGAGCACCAAAAAAGAGTTTCAAAGGATTATTCGGTGAATGAGAGAATGAGAATAAAAGCGTAAAATAGCTTAATCGGTTGACTTTTAGATACATGGATAGCTTTGAAATTATCTATTATTGAGAAAAACTAAGTATTTTAGCAGATAAATTATTTTCTGCGGAGATTATATTTAACCTACTATGAGATACAATTATGTGAGAGGCCAATACGAAATTTCTTTTTTTAGCATTACCCTGCACATACTTGATGATCTTGATTCCATTCAAAAGCTCCCGGAAAACAAGCAGAAGCTATTTTTTCACGAATACTTGCATTTTATTCAAGATATAACTACTGTTTTTGGTATTAATTCAGCCTGGAATCAGTTTGATCAAATAAGGCAAGCAATATCTAATCTGCAATTAAAAAAAGGAGTAATCAGTCTACCAATAGAAGGATCAGGTGCTCAATTTATTTTAGATAATGGTATTTTGTATAATTATCTTTTTGGAGATTTTATGCCAAGAAGTAAAGAAGCTGTAAAGCAAAGTTATCTTACTATTAAGGGAATACGAAGAGAAGTTTCACAGCAGATAGAGAAAATTTTTCCCGGAAGTAAACTACTTTTTATTTTTCTCGACTTAACAACACCGAAAGGATTAAATGCGGAATATACATTTGGTGCAGCGGGAATTGTTGAAACAATGGCTTTTCTTGCACAGAAGAAGCATTATAAAGAGCAGCCCAATGACATCTTCCCTTATATGATTGCGGTGGAAGTTTCAAAGTTTATCTATGATGAGATTGGTAGCAACGAAGAATATGTGTATGCTTTGTGTGACTTCTCATTAATGTATCACTATCCGGGTCATCTTTTTTATGACCTTCTTGTACAAATGAAAGAAGAATCTTTTAGGCCCTTGAGAGCAGAAGATATATATGAATTTGGAATGAAATTTCTACAAGGTGTGAATTATGACATTGTAAAAAATTATGCCGAAGCAAAAGACAATTTGATAAAAATAATTTCAATTCTCTTTGGCCATGAAGTCTTTAAAAATGAGAGAAAATGGCTCATTACTACAATAGAGCAGGGGTATGATTTGAGAAGCCAAAATATATGCTTCCCTCTTGAAATATACAGGGCAGATAGGGCTTTATCTATGGAATATGGACTAATAAAGGATAAATTAGGTACTCCTAATTTGTATAATCTCGATAAAAAAAGATGGTTCTCTGCACCAAGAATAATGAAGGAGGATGAGGAAAATTTACAACCAGCTTTTTTGGAAATATTTTTTCATTTGAAGGAAGTATTACTTTCAGGGAAAAAGGCTTGTGGTATGATTGACAATTGTAAGGTTTCTCAAAGAAAAATGCCAATAGACGAAAAGTGTATTGATTCCCCTTGGTTAAAAGCTAAAGAAACACCTTTATGTCCCTTTGGTGGTATATGGAAGATGTTCGGTTTAGATGAAAGCGATGTTTCACTAAAAAGTATAAATTAATCCCTTAACGAAAAGAATTAAAACGTAGCTGTGATTCATTTAAATAAGAGTTCAGGTGAAGTTGCTGCAATAATGGGATATGAATTCCAGTATTCCATATTTGCTACAGAAATATATAATTCGCTATTAAATGATAGCAACCAAATTGAGTGGATTGAATTTGCAAGTAACAATGCTGGAAAAGTTGATGATGTCCTGATAGGTTTAGAAAAATCTGTTCTTGCATTTCAGACTAAGAACATTGACTCGGCTTCTTTTAGCTATAACACTTTAACTACCTCTGAAACACAAAGCATACTGGAAGGTATGTTTATTGGATGGAAAAGGATTAAAACATCAAATGTTAATAAGCTTATTGATATTAGGTTTATCACAACGCAAAGCCCTTCAGAAAATGATAAAATTAAATCTTGTGCTGGCACACCTAAGCCTTCATTTAAGGAATTTGTGAACAACCTTTGGATTCCTATAAAAAATGGGAAATATAGTTTCGAGAATCTGCCTGCCAAATGGAAGCCGGTATTTCAAGAAATGATTGAGGTAACAAAATCCTCATCTTCCGAGTTTATTGAGTTTATTAAATGCACGACATTTGTCTTTAATTATCAGGTCCCCAAACTGTTTGACTCTTATATTGAAAGACAACGAAGAATTGACATTCAAGATATCACTAAAAAAATTTTCCAAACAATAGCACAGAAGGGAAATGTTAAGTTTAGCAAAAAAGATTTTTTAAATCATTTTGGGCTTTCAAATAGGTATGAGAGTTACTATACCCATTCATTTTTTGTAGATGAAAATCACTATCAGTCCATTAATGAAACAGTTAATCGATTAGAGGCACTCCTTAAAAGCTATTCAAAGGGATATATTTCATTGATAGGCAATGCAGGCTCAGGAAAATCCACTTTATTGACAAAATGGCTACAAAATTGCAACTATCGAATATTTAAATATTATGCTTATGTGAATACAGACATGAGCTATGAGTTTGGTTTTAGAGGTGAGGCCAAGACTTTTTTACATGACATCTTGATTCAAATTAGGCAGGCCAAATATTCTATTCAAGATAGGCTTCCTACTGATGATTTTGAAGATTTACAGAAACATTTCAATAATGAACTTAATAAGCTATCAAGGGAAGAAGAAAAGGTCATAATTATAGTTGATGGTCTGGATCATATTGAAAGAGAACAAGATGTTTCAAAAAGTTTGATCGGAATACTTCCTTTACCTGATAGTGTGCCAGAGAATGTGTATTTCCTCTTAGGTTCACGAACAATTGAAAACTTGGAAAAACTCAATGTTAGAATCAAGGATAGCCTTGAGAAAGAAAGTCGTATTATCAATATAAAGGCCTTATCTAAACTTCAAACTCAGTCCCTTCTCCATTCTTATAATATAACTTTATCAGAAGACTTATTTGAAAAATTATATGTAAACACAAAAGGACATCCACTTTTTCTTCGCTATACTATTGAGGAAATAAGAAGTAAAGGTCAAGGCTCACTGAAAGAAATTGTAACTCAGAGAATATTCAGCGGAGATATTTACAAAGAGTATAAGGTCTTTTGGGATACATATAAAACAAACGAAGATTTTATTGAAATACTTGGAATACTTTCTCGACTTAGACATTCTTTCTTTAATATTGATATACTAAATTCATTCCCGAAGCTTACAAGGGAAAGTCAATATAAAATTAATAGGCTATCGGAAAACTATTTTTACAAGATTGGTACTACATGGCAGTTCTTTCACAATAGTTTCAAAGAATTTCTCACAAATGAGACAGCCAAGAATATTTTAACAGGTTTGTTTGATAAATCGATTGACAAAGCCTTTCATTTAAAAATAGCTGAATCAATTAAACAAATTGACAGTGAATACAAATGGAATGTTATATATCATTTTTTTAAAGCTGAAGAATTTCCCCTAATCTGCCAGGATGTATCTCAGGACTATTTTCGACAACAATGGTTTGAATATCGAAGCTATAAATTAATCAAAGAGGATATACAACTTTCAATTAATGCATCTTCCAAAGCCAAAGATATTTATTGTTTGTTTCGATGTTTTATTTCAATATTTGAGCTAAAGCAACGATATATAAATTTTAATCCAAGCGGATACTTTGAAACATTTCATCAACTTGGTAAAATTTCTTTGGCAAATTCTTTTGTTTACGATAATGTAGAGCTTTTGGTTTCACAAAAGGAAGCTCTAAGTTATTGTGTAACTCTGCATGACCAGGGACTTGAAGAGTTGGCACATGATATTTTTCTAAGAGCCACTCCCTCTTATATTTTGAATCAATCCAAGTCTGTAAATTCAAGAAGGTATGATAGTGATACTTTTCGAGAAATAGATGAAATTGATTTGATTAAGAAATGGACTAAGGCGGCTTGCCTGTTTACTCCTATTGATAAAATTCTTCTGACAATAAAAGAAATCTCTATTGAAAACGTACAGCCTGAAGAAAAAAGAGATTTATACTCTGAGTGTTTGTCAGCAATACTGAGTATTAGTATTCGGAAAAGAAACTGGGAAAACTTAAGACTTCTTGAAAAAATTATTCTTAACGAAAAAGATAAGTATGACTTATTTTATTTCTACTTTGATATAGTAAGTAAACTTACAAACGAAAATGACTTTTACGGCCATTGTCTTCACTCCTTACAAAACTGGGAGATAGGTGAGAATAATCCGATTAATAGAAGACTGCTTATTGTCAATCTTATTAGTAGCCGAAATATAGATGTAGCGAAGCAAATTTTCACAAATCTTTTGGCACCAAATAAGGTCGAAAAATCTGATTATTCGTTGGATGAAGCTGACTTATTGAACTATATATTTGATTACTCAAGATTTTTTTATATAACGACAAGAGAATTTGCAACTTCTCCCACGCTTTTTTTGCCTAACACAGGAAAGCATACAAAAACTGCATTTTATTATGCCTTTGCAGAATTAGGAAAATCCTATGCTTACATATATCATAGTTATAGAGATGCTGCGGTAGGCTATTATTCAAGTTTTGAGAATTTTCTTAAACTATTTCACTATGGGCATTCTGATTATGGCTATGACTATTCGGTTTCCGAGAATAAGTCATTATTAATTAATTTAATCTTAAAGATTACTTCTAAAATATCAGCTCTTATTTTCAGCGAAATACTAAATACACTGAGCACCGAATGGGAAAAGAACAAAACATATTGGAATACCAAACACATACAAGAGATAATTGATTGGGTCGCTAAATCAGGATTAAATAAAACGTGGTGTGTAACCCAGTTGGAAAGAATTGATTCATACGCTTTTGAGAAAGGCTACCTTGATGAGAGGATAGACAGAGGCATAGCACAGATTCGATTATGGTGCAATTTAGGTTTGAAAGACAAAGGGGAAGCCATTTTAAATCACATTATGAATATTTCTCTTGATGTAAGGGGTGAGAATGATAATCAGTTAGATTACATTGCCGAATGGATAAACCAGTTTAACAGTGATATGTCAAAAGAAATTGACTTTTACTTAAATAAAGTCAACCATCTCAGAGAAAAAGTAAACTCACGATCACATACACCTGCGAAAGAAATTCTCACGCTATCTTTAAAATACGGGAACGGCTTTGATATTTTACAATATTTTCTATTTGAAGGCTTGGTTGATTTCGGAGACTGCATGGAAACTCTTTTAAGCTATCTTACCAACTCACTTCCTCAGTATAAGAAAATAGTGGTCAAACTTTTTACAAGGATTGTTCTTGCATATGATAATGTTCATTATGCACGAAATAGCTTTTTGTATAATCTATTTAATAATCCTGAGACACTTTCAATTGATGAATTGAATGAATTAATTAGCGAAGTCAATATTTATTCAATAACTGAGCATAGAAATGATTACTTACTTGAAATTCAAGATTATACTATCAAGAGGAATATTAATTTAAGCGACATAGGCCTTGATAGAAAGATTAAGACAAAAGACAGATATACTGAAACAAAAACGGATGAATTGCAACTGGATGATGGCACAATTTTGTCCATGCAAGCCTTAGCCAGTGAAATAAAGACAAGGAAACAATTAAATAAAATAGAAAAAAAGGCAGAAGGTGATCGTAATTTTAATTGGGCAGGATTATATACCCAAATACTAAAGGAATTTTCTGACATCGAGATTCTTGAGATACTTGCAAATGGCAGGCATGATCCCAGAGAGGTAGTCTCAATAGCAAAGGGACTAATAGAAAAGGGCAGAATAGAAATTGTCAAAGAAATTTTGTATAAAACCATTAATAATGGAGAAAAATATGGATGGGTTACATTCTACGACGGGGGTAGTAAGATTGCACCTTTTGAGTTATTAAGTACAATTGAAGAAAAAGCTATATTCCAAAATAAGATATTAAATGATTTTAGCAACAGTATAACTTCTCTCGATGTCCAAGCACTTGAAGTTCTCGTAAAAGATGCTCCGAAGATTTGGAAATTGTTTTCAGACAATGTTGATTCAAAGATATTGTATGAAGAAATTATTGTGTTTAGAAATGAATTGCTAAAAACACATCCTGTAGATAATAATGCTCCAAAAGTAAATGGAAGCACAGGTGACGAGACATTATTAGCTGAGGCCATATTCTTTATACTTACAATGCCAAGTGATTTCAATTATTCTTTGTATGAAATATTTCTTGAAGGATATCCACGAAGCAAATCAATTGTTGATCAAATTCTTCAAAGGTTATACTCGGAAGGATATTCTTTGAAGTATGTTAAATTGTTGGCAATTATCAGTGCAAAGTATAAGGACACTCTGGTTGAACACAAGGAAAACATAATTAAACTACTTAGCCATAGGCGCTATGACATCTTTAGAATTTCATCTCGATTATTAATTGAGTTAGATGTTGATCCCAAAGACGTACCTATCACAGAAATCACAGAAGTCCCTCTTGTTTACAATATGGAATTTGAGTATAAGCCTTCCATACTTAGTATGAAGGATTTAGATTTAGAGCATATCAACAAAAAAGGGTTTCTAAAGGAAACTGATGATCCTTTGATTTTTGTAAAACTATATCTGACTCAAATTAAAATGCTGTCTGAAGAAACAGGTATTGACGTAATTAATATTGCATATAGGGTTATGGCATTAGGAAAGGATTTGGATTTTCCAAGCTGGTGCAATTCTGTATCAGAAGAGGAGATAAGAAAGATTTATAGTGCAAGATTTGACTTGGAAATTTCATACAAAAGACCGAGAAATCAACTGGTTTGGGATGGGTTAATGAAAGTCGTTAAAGAGCTTGATGAACTTGAGTTAATTGATGAAGCTTTGGCAAATGAAATTTCCGATGAGTTTGATGAAGAAGCCTATTTAATAGAAACAGCTATAAAGTCTGGCTTTGTTTCCACCATTTTGGAAGATATTAATTTTATTTAATTCATTTGAACTGTTTGCGTAATAATTGAGCATTCAAAGCAACGATGATGGTACTTAAACTCATCAGCACTGCACCCATCGCCGGACTGAGTATAAATTTGGGATAAAGAATACCAGCCGCCAGCGGGATAGCAATAAGATTGTATCCTACGGCCCAGATAAGATTCTGGATCATCTTGCTGTAAGTAGCTTTGGCAAAAGCGATCATTCCTACCACATCTTTGGGATCGCTGTTTACTAAAATAACATCGGCGGTTTCCGCAGCTACATCGGTGCCTGAACCAACAGCAATGCCCACATCAGCCTGAGCCAGGGCAGGTGCATCATTTACACCATCGCCGGTCATGGCTACCAACTCTCCTTTGGCTTGAAACTCTTTTAGCTTTTCCTGCTTTTCGTGTGGCAATACATTGGCGAAATAACCATCCATCTTCAACTTACCTGCTACAGACTTAGCAATGTCTTCATTATCGCCGGTCAACAAATACGATTTGATATTCATTTGCTTTAAATCAGCAATCGCTTCTGCTGAAGATTCCCGTATAGAATCGGCCAGCGTAAATATTCCCGTAGGTTTATTATCAATAAGCAGGTAATTAATCGTTTCAACACTCAGGTCAACAGAAGAAGGCGTAGCAGGAACAGGTTGATTGTTTTGTTTGAAATAATTAGGTCCGGCGGAAATAACCAACTTTCCATTAACCGTACCTTTTACACCAACACCCTGTATATAGCTGAAGTTTTCCACCGGCCATAGTTGTAAAGATTTTTCTTTGGCTTTCCGGGTCAACCCATGAGCGATATGATGTTCAGAGTTTTGCTGCACCGAAGCGGCATATTGTAAAAGCTGATCTTCGGGAATGTTGTTATCCAACGAAATTATTTTTTCTACCTCGTGGGAGCCTTTGGTAAGCGTTCCGGTTTTATCGAAGATGAGAGTAGTAATATTCCTGGCTGACTCAAAAGCAGTGCGGTTGCGGATCAATAAGCCATGTGTGGCGGATAAACTGGTAGATATGGCAACCACTAACGGAATAGCAACACCCAGCGCATGAGGACAAGCCGTAACCATCACCGTCACCATTCTTTCCAATGCAAAGGCGAGATCATTTTCTTTGTTGAACCAAAAAATAAAAGTGATAACGCCTACTGTAATAGATATAATCGTTAACCATTTGGCTACTTTATCAGCAAGGTTTTGTGTCTTAGATTTGGAAGCCTGTGCAGATGAAACCAAAGTAATTACCTTGTTAAGATAACTATCATTACCTGTTGCTGTAATTTGCAGTTTCAACGCACCGTCTCCGTTGATAGAGCCACCGATAACTTTCTGATCTTTTTCTTTTTTCACCGGTACACTTTCACCGGTAAGCATACTTTCATTAACGTAAGAATTTCCATCCATCACCAATCCATCAGCGGGAATTTTTTCTCCTGGCTTCACTAATACTTTATCTCCACTTCGCAGGTCTTTCAAATTGATGTCAACTACTTCCCCGTTTCTTTCTACATGAACTGTTGAAGGCAATAAAGCCACCAAGCTTTCCAATGCCTTGGAAGCAGCCATTTGCGAACGCATTTCAAGCCAATGACCGAGCAACATAATATCTATCAGCGTTGCCAACTCCCAGAAAAAATCCATTCCTTTCAAACCGAACACAACAGCTACACTGTAGATAAATGCCACGCTGATAGCAATGGCCACCAGGGTCATCATCCCAATAGCTTTGTCTTTAATTTCACTAACCATCCCTTTCAGGAAAGGCATACCACCATAGATATAAATGAAAGTACTCAGGACTAACAACACATACTTGTCGCCGGGAAATCTTATTTCAAAACCCAGCCATTGCTGAATCATGTGCGACAATAATAATATCGGAACAGTAATCACCAGGCAAATCCAAAACCGTTTCAAAAAATCATGGGTATGGTGTCCGGCATGTTTATCGTGGGCTATATGCTCTTCATGCCCCGGGTGTGCATTCTTTACTGCAGCTTGATGGTGCTGATGTTCATGCTGATGGTCTGACTGATCTTTATTGTTAGGTGGTTCAACAGGAACAAGATCCATTCCGCATATAGGACATTTACCCGGCCCAGGTTTGATCACTTCAGGATGCATGGGACAGGTGTATGATTGTTGTGGATCTGTGTGGTGGTGTGTATGGTCCATAATATTATTTGATTTACATTAAGTTTTGGTTTGGCTAATTTTATTACTGGCTAGCGTAAGGCAACTAAAATTATAAATTTCATTGCCATTATTCATTTATACTTTATCAATATAATACTTGTAATGCTTAATATATCAATGTAACACCTGCACCTAAGCCCATATCACTATCATAGTGTGTAGAAAGCGCAAACCATTTTTTTACTATATATCGCAAGCCTGCGGCATATTCTTTGTCGGTATTCCACATCATGTTTAACCTTAAACGATTGGTAAGTGGTATATCTTCCCTGCCTAACTGGAAACGGAATTTACCATCACCATCCACTCTGGCATCCGCCACTACCAGCATGGGTAAGGTATATTGTAAACCAACCACAAATGTTTTGCGGTCGCTTTTATTGCTCACCTGGCCGAATGCATTTTTTTCTATTTCATCACCCACTTTTGCATAATGATAGTCGAAGCCAACATACGGAAACAACCACTGCATCTTTCCCAGGTAGCGTCCAAAATTTACTTCTACTTCCCGTCCGTGTTCGGGTGTTAAACCCAGGTGCCATAAACCCTGTAATTCGTACCGGTTGCCCGATAGCATAAAGGTTGCATCACTGCCATTGCTTTCCAGTCCTATAGTAGCCGAAGGATGTATCATTTGTTCGCTACGCTTAAACTGCTTCCATGCTTTTGCTTTATCGGGCAGTTGCGGATTGGGTGGCGAGTTTTGATAGCTTAACACATTGCCCATACCTGCCATCATGTGGTACAAAATATGGCAATGGAAAAACCAGTCGCCATCTTTGTTAGCCGCAAATTCGAGGGTATCCGTTTCCATCGGCATGATGTCTATCGTATTTTTAAAAGGTGCATATTCGCCTTGTGCACCCAACACCCGAAAGTCGTGCCCATGCAGGTGCATCGGGTGGCGCATCATAGAATTATTGGTAAGAATAATGCGCACCTTTTCTCCCTGTTTAATTAAAATTTTATCCCATTCACCCAGGGTTTTATTATTGATGGACCATACATAACGGTTCATGTTTCCTTCCAGTGTAAAGTGCAGTACTTTGGTTGGTACATCCGGCAGTGTTGTTTTAACCGGGGAGCGAAGCATGGCGTAATTAAGGGTTACGATGTCCGTACTGCTGCCCATATCCATCCCTTGCATATCATGCCCTTTCATGCTGTTCGAAGTATCCATTTTTGCATTGTCCATAGCCTTCATGTCATGCATCTCTCCGGCTTTAGCGGTATCAGCTTTCTTATCCTTCATACCATCCATGTTCATGCCTGGCATATCATGCATTCCATTACTGCTTTTTTCTTCTTCACTGCCGGTAATTTCCGGATACATCACCGTGTTCATATCCATTGATTGCAGGCTCATTTGCATGCCTGGCATCGGCTTCATATCACCATTCATTTTCATCATGCCATTCATCATCTTCATGCCCTCAAAATATTTCAGCTTAGGCAGGGTTGGTGCGGGCATTTTCATGCCGCTTCCCAGCCATAGTGATGTATAGCTACTCCGGTCTTCGGGTGTGGAGCGGAATTCATAACTCATGTTATCTGGGATGGTAACAATTACATCATATGTTTCTGCAACGCCAATAATTAACCGGTCTACTTCTACCGGCACAACATCATTGCCATCATTAGCAATTACTGTTATTTTCCCGCCGGCATATTGCAACCAGAAATAAGAAGAAGAGCCGCCATTCACTACCCTCAACCGAACTTTATCGCCAGCTTTAAACTGCGGCGCTTCGGCTTCCGGTTTGCCGTTAGATAAAAATTTTTCATAATAAACATCACTCACATCCATGGCGTTCATCCGTTTCCACTCATTCGTTACTTTGGTTGAAAAATATCCTTTACCTATGGCTTCGGCATAGCTTTGCACACTTCCTTTTTTAATAGCATACCAGTCGTTGGCGGACCTTAATCTTCGTTGAACCTGGTGAGGATGTTCATCCGTCCAGTCGCTTAACACCAATGGCAGTTCAGCCGTGTAGGGTTTGTTCATCTTCATCATTCCATTTCCATTCATTGCACTGTCTTCCCTGCTTTTAAAAATCAAAGCGCCGTAAGTGCCCACCTGCTGCTGCAAGCCCGTGTGCGAATGATACCAATAGGTTCCATTTTGTACAATTTTAAACTTGTACAAATGCGTAGTGCCACCGGGAATTACAGAAGTGGTTAAAAAAGGAACACCATCCTGCTCGTTGGGAAGTATGATGCCATGCCAATGGAATGAGGTTTCCGTTTTCAGCATATTGTGCAAATAGATTTCAGCCGTGTCGCCTTCTGTAAAAATGAGTGGCGGTGCCGGAATGGAACCATTCACCGCAAGTCCATGTCTGTGTTTGCCGGTATAGTTTACCATGGTATCGGTAACATATAAATCGTAACGAACGGTTTTGCCGCCATTAATGATCACCTTTCCGCCAATCTGGTTAGCTGCATCCGTGTCCGAATGATCCATGTTCAGTTTATCATGCATGTGCATGTTCGTATCTGCCTTCATATCCATCTCCTTCATGTCACGCATTTCTTGCATGTCTTTCATTTCTTTTTTAACGGGCACAGTATCTTTTGGCTTTGCAGGCTGCTCGTTATTTGGAACCGTTTTCGGTTGTGCTGTTTTTATTGTCTTTTTGACCAATGTCATTCCGCATTTGGGGCAGTTACCTGGCTTGTCCATCTTCACTTCAGGATGCATCGGACAAGTATAGATAACTTGTGTTTGTTTTTTTTGTGCCTGAATACCGGGTGCAAAAAAAACAAGCAAAATCAATTGCATGGTGAGGAATAGTATCTTTTTCATTTCATTTTAGTTTATGTCTATTGACAACATTTTTTCTTGCGTAGGAAGATTGCTTTAAAAATTATACCTATCAGTTTCTTTACTTTTTTCATTATGGTTTAATTTGCTCAAGGTTGTCTTTTGTATTCTGCGCCCAATCTGTGATCAATGCTTTTTGCTCTTTAGTAAGTCTTGCCTTTCTGTGCAGCATCGTATAAGAAGCCAGGGGCATTTCATCATCTTTCACCTGGCTTGCAATGGATTTTAGTTTGCTCAATTGCCGCCTGAGCGAATAAGAGCCAAATTCACTAAAGTTGAGTTCCTTTTTGCCATCCTTTATGTGATTGTTTAACAGCCAACCCATCGGTTGAATGCTGGCATACCAGGGATAGTTGGTATTGTTACTATGGCAATCGTAACAGGCTGTTTGCAAAATCAACTGGACATTTGAGGGAATGGAAATTGTCGTGGAAATGTCTGATGGCAATGCCTGCCCGTTTTCATTACTGGCAGGTTTTATAAACTGAATGCCTGTTAAAACAATCAAAACACCCAACCCTATTTTTTTCATCCGGCTCATGGTCTTTGTTTAAGTTCTTCTTTCACTTCGCCGCAGGTGGACATTTTAGCTCCGAGATAGGGATTTTTAATGTCTTTGGTTTCGCTCAACCAATTGGCGCCTTTGTTATTATTATACATCGGGCAATGAGTTTGATACAGGGTTTGACCCGTTCCAAAAACCTTTACCATATCATACAGGTCCTTACTAAGCGTTTCAAAATGTTCCCGTTGATGCGCTATATTACTTGCGTTCGCTGCTATATGTTCTGCATGTTCTATTGCATCATCTTTTACATCGGCAAATATCTTTTTTTGATCTGCAGAAAAGGTAGCCGGGTCTGCATTTTCAACAGCTTTTTGCATCTCACTTCCTGCTGTAGCAGCATCTTTACTGTTATCGTTTGCTAATGCGTTTTTGAGTTCCAAATAAGCTTTAACCATATTGTTTATTGCCATGTTGCTATTTGTTACTGTAGTAGCGGACTGCATCCCCGTTTTGGCGGTATCACCTGATGTAGCTGTTGTTTCGTTCGGTTGATTATCGTTGTTGTTACAGGCTGAAAAGGAAATGGCCGCAACTGCGATCATAATTAGCGTTTTCATCTTTATTAATTTTTATTTTTAAGGAATAGCTAAAGACAGGACACCCAGTGCATCCCAATTAGCTGTAAGAAAGGATTATTGATTAATGGTTTCCACCACATTACCGCAACTCAGCATAGCATTGCCGTAGTAGGGATTTTTGATTGTTTTACTATCACTGAGCCAGGAGCTTTTTTTCATGGGGCAATAAGTTTCGTAAGCAGGTTTTGTTCCCAGCTTTATAGACTTCGCCAGTGTAATCATGTTGGCAGAAAGCGTAGCAAATTTTTCCCGTTGCTTTTTGAGGTCTTTTGTTTCTGAAACAGAACCCGCATCTTTTAGTAATGCATGGATATTACCTTCAGAAATCACTTTGTAATCAATGCCATTAGCTGTTTTTACAAAGACTTCAGCACTGGCTGAAGCCATGCTGGCATCGCCTGCTACCAAAGCATCTTTGATATTATAATAGGAATTGAGTAGTTGGGAAAGTTTAGTTTGTGTTTGATTTGTGCTATCCTGGGCAAAACTTATTTGTGTAAGGGCAATTGCAAAAATCGCAACTATGAAAATTAGCTTTTTCATTTTGAATTTGATTTAATGTAATAGAAATAATTACAGGACATGACAATATCATGCCCACTGAAATAACATTACATCAAATCATATCTGGAACGACTGAATAGCTATGCGAATGTCCGGTATAGGGGGATGATGGCCACGGACAAAATACCTGGTATTGGGAACATCCTGAGAGGAAAATAAAATATTAGTATTATAAAATGAAGCAAGGAACGCAGTAAAAAATACTGGATTGAAGACTGCATTTACCGAAGGGGTAAGCGATTTATCAAGTTGTTCAAATTTGATCACCTCGTCGTTGCAGCAGTTCTCCTTTTCGTTGTTATCGGTTTTATGCTTGTCTGCTTTATCGTGGTGATGGGAATTACCGTGATTATGACTGTTGGTTTTCTCCTTGTGAATATGTTTTTTACCATCTCCATGAATGTGAACTACTGACACTGTGGCTTCTTCATCGTTGTGATGTTTTGAATTAAAACCCATATCTGCTCCAATAGCACAAGCAAAACCTACAATGGTATTCAATGCGAATATCATTAAAAGAAATGCGGCTTTTAGCTGTATGGAAAATTTCTTTATAAACACATGATGAAATTAGTCTATTTAAAACAATTCCCTATTTCTATTTGTATAATAAACCGGGCAAAAACCTTGCCCGGTTCATCCTTGTTTTTTAAGAAAGCGCTTCTGCCTTGAATCCGGCCTTTTCCACCGCTTTAATTACTTCCTTTTCATCCAGATTATCCGTGGTAACAGTTAGTATTTTCTTTGGGTTCTGCGTATCCACTTCCCAGCCGGCGGCACCTACCGTTTCATTCAATGATGGGGTAACTTTTGCCACACATCCGCCGCAATTGATATTCGTCTTTAATTGTATTGTTTTCATACTATTTGTTTTATTGTTTACTGCAAAATTAGTTCATCTATTGGCCAGGGCTGTTATACAATTATGGATAAAATTTATATAATTTTGATTTATAATTTTTTATTT
>NZ_DAOMQT010000021.1:0-74600 GCF_035445465.1 Agriterribacter sp. | reverse complement strand
TGCCTCATCATAAGTGACTGTTTTTTGTCAACCTATTTTAGGCATGCACACCCTGAAACCTGAGACTTGAAACCTGTAACCCGACACCTCTAAAATTAATATATGCAATACAACACCGATAGCATCAACCATCTTATCCGTAACCGGCGTTCGGTTTTCCCCGATCAGTTTGATGCGGGCAGGCCTATTCCTGACGAAATTATTGAAGCAATACTGACCAATGCCACGTGGGCGCCAACGCACGGGCAAAATGAGCCCTGGCACTTTTCGGTATTTACGGGCAACGGCTTAAAGCAACTGGCTTCCTTTCAAAGTGAATTATACAGGCAGGAATCCGGGAGCGGTTTTGCCGAAAAAAAATATCACAAGCTGCAGCAACAGCCTTTAAAAGCTTCACATATTATCTCCATAGGGATGAAACGGGCTGTTAATACCAGGATACCGGAAATAGAAGACATAGAAGCGGTGGCCTGCGCCGTACAAAATATCTATCTTTCTGTTACCGCATACGATTTAGGCGGATACTGGACCACAGGGGGAATAACGTATTACGAAAATGCCAAAAGCTTTTTCGGACTGGGTGAAGCGGATAAACTGCTTGGCTTTTTCTATATTGGCTATGTAGCTATACCTTCTGCAAAAGGAAGGCGCGCTGATGTGCATACTAAAGCAAACTGGATACGCGAATAATAGAAACCCGTAAAGAAATTCGTGTTACGCCAGGAATAGCAGTTTGTAAATGATGAGTGTTAAAAAAATGCAAAACCCGTAAAAAAGCAATGCTTTCGTTTTTGATTTTGGAGCATTCTTTAAAAAGAAGAAGGGAGCACGACTGCTCCCCTCGATCCCTAATCCCTAAACCCTGGAAAAACTTAGTGCTTTTATATATAGATCCCTATATGTTTTTGTGTGCAATTAAATAAACACAAAGATTAAAACGCTTTATGCTTATATAAGTCCCTAATTTTCAGAAACTGTGCCAAAGTTCCGGGATGTGGATAAGTGAATGTTTTTTCTCCTTTTAAGTAACCGGTTTGTGGTATAACAGGTAGCCGGTTTATGATGCAACTACATTTCATTTCTTTTTTGCCCGTTTTAATTTTGTGTAATTGCACACACACCGGGTTCAACATGGGGAAATTTTTCCCTGTATATCACCATATCCGCATGCTACTATCGTTTATGCATACCTGATAAATATTCTTTTATTTCATTTGTAGCGCCAGACTTTGCTTTTTTAAAATAAACTAAGCGTCCGGTAAATGCATAATTCGGGTAGGCACACTGCCCTGGGGAAGACCAGAGGAAGAACAATAAGCCGGAAAATACCTTATGTTTCTGTAACTTTGCCAACATTTTTTGGCTATTTATGGCAATACGGTACAAGGAATTTAGAGGATTGAACCTGCCGGCTACGGAGCAGGAAGTGTTAACAAAATGGGCTGAAGACCAGTCTTTTGAAAAAAGCATAAGGCTGCGTGACGGTGCGCCCTCTTTTGTATTTTATGAAGGACCTCCCAGCGCTAACGGCATGCCGGGCATCCACCATGTTATTGGCCGCACGCTCAAAGACCTGGTTTGCCGTTACAAAACCATGAAGGGATACCAGGTAAAACGGAAAGCGGGGTGGGATACCCACGGGCTTCCTGTAGAGCTGGGCGTTGAAAAAATGCTGGGCATTACAAAAGAGGATATCGGGAAGAAAATTTCGGTTGAGGAATACAACGCTACCTGCCGCAGAGAAGTATTAAAATACAAAGACAAATGGGATGAATTAACCAACAAAATGGGTTACTGGGTAGACCTGTCTGATCCTTATGTTACTTTTGAAAACAGCTATATTGAAACCCTGTGGTGGGCCCTGAAAGCGTTATATGAAAAGGGATTGCTTTATCAAAGCGTGAGCATTCAGCCGTATTCCCCTGCCGCCGGCACCGGTTTAAGCTCGCACGAATTGAACCAGCCCGGCACCTATAAGATGGTGAAGGATACATCGGCTGTGGTGATGTTTAAGGCGGTGAAAGATGAAAAAAGCAATTTTTTGTTTGATGCGGCTCAAAGCGATGAGGTTTTTTTTCTTGCCTGGACCACTACTCCCTGGACGCTCCCCTCCAACCTCGGGCTTACCGTTGGGGCTAATATTGATTATGTGCTGGTAAAAACGTTTAATCCTTATACGCACTTACCTGTAAACGTTGTGCTTGCCAATACCCTGGTAAATACCTATTTTAAAGCAGAGGATGAAAACGGCGATTTTGAGCATTATACTTCCGGGACCAAAACATTACCCTGGAAAATATTAAAAGCCTTTAAAGGCAAAGACCTGGAAAATATAAGGTACGAGCAGCTTTTGCCATTTGAAGCCAATTCACCCGAAGCCATCGAAACCATTACGCCCGGCGCCCGCCCTTTTAGAGTGGTGCCCGGAGATTTTGTTACCACTGAAGATGGTACAGGCATTGTGCATACCGCCCCCGCATTTGGTGCAGACGACTATAAAGTTGGGCAAAAATACGGGCTTGGTATTTTAACATTGGTTGACAGGGAAGGAAAATTCATTGATGGTACGGGAGAATTCAGCAACCGGTATGTAAAAAATTATAAAGACGAAAAGGATTATATAGATGTAAACGTTGACATCTGCGTGAAGCTGAAAAAAGAGAACCGCGCTTTTAAAATTGAAAAATACGAGCACAATTACCCGCATTGCTGGCGCACGGATAAGCCGGTTTTATATTACCCTTTAGACGCCTGGTTCATTAAAACCACCGCATTAAAGGACAGGATGGTGGAACTTAACAAAACCATTAACTGGAAACCCAAATCAACCGGTGAAGGCCGGTTTGGCAACTGGTTGGAAAATATGGTAGACTGGAACCTGAGCAGGAGCCGGTTCTGGGGAACACCATTGCCTGTTTGGAGAACCGAAGACGCGACCGAAGAAAAATGTATTGGCTCCATACATGAGCTGAACACGGAAATTAAAAAGGCCAATGAAGTGCTGGGGGGCGGTGTAAATGAAAATTATTTACATAATGGTATACTTGACCTTCACAAACCTTATGTAGATGAAGTGATCCTGGTTAGCCCCACCGGAAAACCCATGAAACGCATTCCCGACCTGGTGGATGTATGGTTCGATAGCGGCGCCATGCCATATGCCCAGTGGCACTTTCCTTTTGAAAATATTGAAGTTTTCGCCAAAAACTATCCGGCCGATTTTATAGCCGAAGGCGTAGACCAGACACGCGGCTGGTTTTATACCCTGCATGCTTTGGGCAGCCTGCTGAAAGAATCCGTGCAGGAAGAACTCCAAAAAGCAGGTATAGCAGTTACTGATCAGCAATACCCCGGCCTGGCTTTCAGAACCTGCGTTTCAAACGGGCTGGTGCTGGATAAGAACGGGAATAAAATGAGCAAGCGGCTGGGTAACGTGGTAGACCCCTTTGCTACTATTGAGCAGTTCGGAGCAGATGCTACCAGGTGGTATCTTATTACCAACGCTTCCCCCTGGGATAGCCTGAAGTTCGACCTCCAGGGTATAAAGGAAGTGCAGCGCAAATTCTTCGGTACCTTATATAATACGTACCAGTTCTTTGCCCTGTATGCCAATGTAGATGGCTTTGCTTTTAAGGAAGCCTGTATTCCTTTGGACCAGCGCCCGGAAATAGACCGGTGGATCCTTTCTTCTTTAAACAGCCTGAAGAAGCGGGTAAACGAATATATGGATGATTATGAGCCAACACATGCAGGCAGGGCTATTGAGGATTTTGTTGATGAACACCTGAGCAACTGGTATGTAAGATTATGCCGCCGCAGGTTTTGGAAAGGCGAATATGAGCACGATAAAATATGCGCCTATCAAACCCTGTACGAATGCCTCGAAACAGTGCTGCAGCTTATGGCCCCCGTTTCTCCTTTCTTTTGTGATGCAATATTCCATAACCTGAATGTAGTATCTGAAAGGAATA
Organism: Agriterribacter sp.; assembly: GCF_035445465.1. Lineage (NCBI taxonomy): Bacteria > Pseudomonadati > Bacteroidota > Chitinophagia > Chitinophagales > Chitinophagaceae > Agriterribacter > Agriterribacter sp. The sequence continues at coordinate 70,629 of NZ_DAOMQT010000021.1, read as the reverse complement.
ATGCTGCATCTATACATCATACACTGTACCCTGAAGCAGCTACGGCGGTAATAGATGAAGCCCTGGAAGAAAGAATGCAAATGGCGCAGGATATTTCATCTTTAATACTTTCACTCCGTAAAAAAGTAAATATAAAAGTTCGGCAACCCCTTCAAAAGGTGCTTATCCCCGTGCAAAACAAGCGCATGATGGAACAAATAAGTAAAGTAGAAGAACTAATCAAAAACGAAGTGAACATTAAGGAAATAGAATATATTACAGAAGGAAATGGATTTATCAGCAAAAAAATAAAGCCCAACTACATCGCTTTAGGCAAAAAACTGGGCGCTAAAATGAAGCCGGTAAGCACAGCCATTGCAGCATTTACCCAGGAGGATATTGCTACAATAGAAACAGAAGGCGTTTACACGCTTAATATAAACGGGGAACAAATTGACCTTACCTTGCCGGAAGTGGAAATTCAAAGTGAAGATGTGCCGGGCTGGATAGTAGCCAATAAGGGGATACTGACAGTAGCCCTTGATGTAACGCTTACGCCTGAATTAGAACATGAAGGGAATGCTAGGGAAATAGTGAACAGGATCCAGAAAATCCGGAAAGACAATGGTTATGAGCTAACTGACAGAATTCTGGTAAAACTATCTGAAAATACCGCGCTCAAACCGTCTATCACTGAATTTAATACATATATTTGCGCGGAAATTTTGGCAGACAATATAGAATGGTTACCGGATATTACGAATGGTATTGATATAGAAATAAATGACATACCTTTAAAGATTTTAGTGACCAAAAAAGTATAAACGAATGGCACCCAATAAAAAAGCAGCAAAAAAAGCAACGGCTCACAAGGCAAAACCCGCCAAGGCGGCACCCAAAAAAGCGGTGAAAGCTGCTAAGCCCGCCCCCAAGAAGGCGGCAAAGCCTGTTAAACAGGCCAAGTCTGCCAAAGCGGTAGCACACAAGCCTGTTGCAAAAAAAGCAGTTAAAAAAGCATCTGCTAAAAAGCCGGTATCTCCAAAAGCACCCGTAAAACCCGTTACCCCGGTAAAAAAGGCAACACATGCCACAAAGCATGAACCTGCTAAAAAAGCAGTTAAAGAAGTTCCGGCTGCCCCCACAAAACAATTATCTCCAAAATTTGAACAAATAAAAAAAGTGGCGAAAGCGCAAGTGGAAAAAACAAAACCTGGTAAGCCTGTAGTTATTCCTAAATTAAGCACCAACCAGGCAAGAAAATATGAACCTGAATTTACCCAGTCTGTACTTGACCGGCCGGCAGTGCAGCAAAGCGGACCAACTATGAAATATAGCGATGCTGAATTAATTGAATTTAAAGAATTGATATTACGTAAGTTAGAAGCGGCAAAAAAGGAGCTTAATTATCTCCAGGGCCTTATTACCCGTAAAGACGATATGGGAGGAGATGAAAGTGAAAACCGGTATATGACCATGGAAGACGGCAGCATTAGCATGGAAAGGGAACAACTGAGCCAGATGGCCAGCCGCCAGATTCAATACATTGATCATCTGGAGAAAGCCATGATGCGTATTGAAAACAAAACCTACGGTATTTGCCGCGTTACCGGCAAGCTCATTGATAAAGCGAGATTACGGGCAGTACCTCATGCTACTTTAAGCATAGAAGCCAAAATGGGATTTGCCAAAAATCCCAATATTCAATAATTGTTTTGCTCAAATGTATAAAAGCCGGATGTTCCTCAACGGATATCCGGCTTTTATAATGACTATCCGTTACCTGGAATTATACGCCACGAATTCCAGCGGCCCGCAAACGGGCTGATTTACCCAATACCCCTTAAAGTAGCCACGAATGCACAAATATTTAATGTATATTGATATTAAATAAACACACTATGCAATCGAGGTTATTTATCCTGATGCTCATTACAGCCATTACAGGCGCTATATTGCCTATCCAGGCAGGCATCAATGCCAAATTAGGCAAGGTATCGGGCGGGGCCGTAATGGCCGCCTTTATATCTTTTTTAGTGGGCACGGTGTTCCTGGCTGCTTACCTGTTACTCACCCGTAAACATACTATCCAATGGAATGGCATACAATCTGCCCCGCTATGGCTATTTGCCGGCGGTATAATCGGGGCGTTTTATGTGGCAATCATTACTTTCATTATACCCACCCTTGGCACTGCGCTAACCTTTGCGCTTATTATAGCCGGGCAGTTGCTGGCCGCAATGGTTATTGACCATTATGGATGGCTGGGCATGAGCGTGCAGGAAATAAGTGCGGGGAGGATAATAGGGGCTATTTTGTTAATTGCAGGGGTGATACTGATCAGGAAATATTAAGCAGGCTTATCAGCCTTCTCCTATACTTTTTGCTTGCCTATTTTACTTTTTAACAATACCCTTGCCTCATGCACGCCGTCACTGTCGCCAAATGCATCTTTAGGCAGTAAAAAAAAACTACGCGGGTTAAAATAAAGATGAAAGAAATGGGGTGTTTCTATCATTTCGCTGAATTCCCTCCATGCCCAGCTTTTGCTCCCTTTTGTATTTTCAATAAAAAAATGATTCTCTTCCAGGGAAATCTTGAAGCTGTCTTTAAATGTAGCAGATTTTTTATAAATGGCAGAAGGCAACCATCGCCAGAACGCAAGCATCAGCACTACCCATAAAACAAAACTGATGAGAAAAGCGAGGGGCGTTACTTTTTTGTAATAGAATAAAATAGCAGCTACTGAAGTAAAAACATTTACCAGTATGATCATGAATTTGATTTCCCGCTTGCTGATAAAATGATAGCGTAATGCTTGTAGCACTAAGGATTTTTGATATGTTACGGTTACCTGCACAGCCATGAAGTTAAAAAAAGAAAAGTTTAAATTCCTGCAATATAAATGAAGGAATTTAAACTTCTGTAGCGGTGTCTGGATTTAGCAACGTACCGTTATACTTTACATACAGTGCTATACAACACCTATATCCCTTGAAAACATACAGCTTAGTCCGCATGTTTTCCCTTCACATCACCTGATATCACGGCATTTTTTGTACCCTCCATTGGCCGCCTGGTAGGGCGTTATAGACTGGGCACAGGAAGAAAGAAAAAGAACAAAAAGCAATGCAGCGATTAATCTTATCATTTTAAAAAATTTAGACTGTAAAGAAAACACCATGAACGCGTAAAAAGAATTATATGACCGCTAATTCTACGAGATTACACTTACTGCCTGTCCAAACGCAAAAAACGATAAAAAATGTTCATTTAACGTAAACAACTATTTAGCAGCTTGCTATAAAAACTGTAGCCGGAGGCTAAAAACCTCTCGTTTCAATTATATAATATTGATTTTCAAGGTAAATATGAGTAAAAAAATCCATCCCGGAGAACCGGAACGGATTTGTGTAGGTTTATGTTCCTAACCGTCCTAAAATGATTTTTTAGCTGCAACCCATGCTGTTGCCACAGTTCAAACATTATATACCCCATGCAGAAAATGCAGCAGATGCGCAGATTAAATCTGTGTATCTGCTGCTAAAAAAGCAATGGTATATCCCGTGTTTTGCTGGTGTGTTAGCCCGGTTAATTTGGAATGCACCCGCGTCAGGGACTTTCGATGGCTTTATTTATTTGTTCCTAACTTTGATAGATGGCAATTTTCAAAAAATACCGGATGGATAAAACAGCTTTCAGCATCCAGACATTTGAGCAAGCGGATGATGCCATGCGGGATTACAGGAATCATACATTCCGGGAACGGTTACACATCTATTGGTATCTTACCAGTATTGCCTACAAATTTGATTTGAACAACCCGCCCAAAATGGATAAGACTGTTTTTGGCATGAGAAAACACCAAAGCTGATGCCTGATATTTTCCAGGAAGATTTCAGAGACTTTTTACAAGCACTTAATGACCATGAAGTAAGATATATTATGGTCGGTGGTCTAGCTGTGGTGCTTCATGGACATGCACGAGTCACAGGCGATATGGATATTTGGGTAGACTGCACAGAAGATAATTATAAGAAACTGGCAAAAGCTTTTGAACAGTTTCATATGCCGGTATTTGATATGACAATGGAACGGTTTTTAAATGTAAATGTGAATGATGTTTTTTCATTTGGCCGCAACCCTGTGGGTATTGATATAATGACAGCGGTAAAGGGACTGGATTTTGAAGATGCCCATAAGCTTTCAGTAGTATTTGATGATGATGGGCTATTCATCAGGGTGCTGCATATCAATCACCTTATGGAAGCCAAGAAAGCTGCGGGCCGTTTAAAAGACCTCGATGACATCCAACAGCTCCGGAAAAGAAAGGGCAAATAAAATAGAGGCTTATGCCGCATTGAGTAAGGTTTCAGTATCTGGCAACGTCTGTTTCTCTCCCGCTGTGCTAAGCGTCTCCGCTTAGCACAGCCCTCTTATCGCCTCCGGCGATTTTCGAACACCGGCAGGTGCAAAGGGAAATAATTAAGCCATAAAAATTTCAATTCCTGTTTATAATGCCGGCGTGACAGGGAATCGAGGGAAAGCATGGCCAATATTTAATTTACAATAACCATAAAGCAGCAGCCTGCTATGCACAGGGTAATGCTACCAAACCTATTTAAAGAAAATAAGCTTCAGCAACTTATTTTCTTGATTCCAAAACATATTCAAATCCATATTTTTTTCCAAGTTCCCGACTGACATAATTAACACTATCGCTTAATTTGTGAGTTAAAGATTGGTCCTCTTTTAATTCATTAATGAATTCAACAAAAGCATTTTGTTCTTCAGTACTAAGATTATACCAGCCTGTGCTATACATCTTCAGGTATGGAGAACCCATTTTGTCCCAAAGTTTCCTTTGATGTTGCAAAAAAGCCATGTTTGCAGCCACAACCTTGAAAGTTGTATCAACCTCTTGGAATGTTTCCAGTTTGTGTATTCCCCGGTCAATAGACTTTATATAATTTCTGTACAATATGTTGAGGGAATCAATTTGTTGCCTCTGCAAAGGAATGCGATCATTGTCAGTAAACGCCTTTGTTAGTTTTTGATTATAGTTATCGAATGGGGCACCATATTTATCAATGTCTATATTAATGCCGTCAATCCGTGATAATATATCTCGCCTTTTGACTTGTATCTTTTCTAACCTGGCATGAGTTGAGAATAGTGATGTTGATAAACACAAAAAGGATAAATATAAGTCGTAACATTTCAGAACTTTTACCTGCAAATAAAAACAAAATCAACCATCTACACTCAACTGCCGCATATCTTCTACCCATTTTTTGTACGGCTGTTCCCCGCTGTCCTAAGTTCCCCGCTGCGCTAAGCGTCTTTGCTTAGCGCATTCCTCTTATCCCCCCCTGGCCAGTAATTTTCACCTCCCTGATATATAATTGTAACCATTGTCTAAACGATAAATGACTTAGGCTGAAATAAACATTATCCCCCTCAAACAAAAAAAAATCCATCCCGGAGAACCGGAACGGATTTGTGTAGGTTTATATATTCCTAACCGTCCTAAAATGATTTTTTAGCTGCAACCCATGCTGTTGCCACAGTTCAAACATTTGTAGCAGGTGCCGCTGCGCACGGTAATGTGTCCGCAGGTATTGCAGGCAGGGGCGTCGCTCTGCATACTTTTTAGATGTTCGCTCATCACATTGGCATTTACAGCCGCTCTTTGCGCCTTGGAAGGCTGCACTGCGGAGCCGCTATTAGGCGAAGCTCCAACTACTCTTACATCACTCAGCGCCGGTGGCTTGGCATACTCCAGTCCTGTTGGCACATCATCCCAGTCGTCATTGCCCGCATTGCCTATTTCCGGTTTATCTAATACATGCACCAGATCTGTTCTTCCCAGGTATTCATAAGCCAAACACCTGAAAACAAAATCTACAATAGAAGTAGTAGACTTGATATTAGGATGATCTACCATGCCGGCGGGCTCAAACTTGGTGAAAACAAACTTCTCTACAAATTCCTCCAGCGGCACTCCGTACTGAAGACCAACTGAAACCGATATGGCAAAACAGTTCATCAGGCTGCGCAGCGTAGAACCTTCTTTCGCCAGGTCAATGAAAATCTCGCCCAGGGTACCATCTCCGTATTCTCCCGTACGGAGGAAAAGCGCCTGTCCGTTTATTTTAGCTTTTTGTGTAAAGCCACGGCGTTTGGCAGGCAGGGTCTTTCTTTCAACAATCCGGGATAGCTGGCGCTTTAGCTTGGTATCGGTTGATTCCTGCATACGCTTGTGCAGCTCATCTAACAATTCATCCACGGTAAGCTTACCCATATCAATAAAATGACTGTCCTGGCTTGCGGTTGTTTCTGCACTATCTTCTTTGGTTTTCTTTGTATCACTTTTATTGCTTAGCGGCTGGCTCAGTTTTGATCCGTCGCGGTACAGCGCGCAGGCTTTCAAACCCAGCTCCCAGCTCAGCATATACGAGTCGGCTATTTCTTCCACCTTTGCTTCATGAGGCAGGTTGATGGTTTTAGAGATCGCCCCGCTAATGAAAGGCTGTGCTGCAGCCATCATACGGATATGCCCGTGGGCATGAATAAAGCGTTCTCCTTTTTTGCCGCACTTATTGGCGCAGTCAAATACAGCGTAATGCTCCTTTTTCAGATGTGGCGCACCTTCAATGGTCATTGTGCCGCATATATAATCATTAGCTGCTTCAATTTGCAGGGCGGTAAAGCCCAGCGCCTCAAGCAGGTTGAAATTCCAGTCGTTATACTGTTCAGGTGTAAACCCAAGCCGTTCTAAGCAGGCTTCCCCCAGCGTAAACCTGTTGAATACAAAGCCGATCTCAAAAGCAGAGGCGAGGGCGCCATCCAGCTTTTTGATCTCTTCCGCTATAAAGCCTTTTTCGCTTAAGGTTTGAGGGTTAATGAAAGGAGCACCTGCGAATGTGGCAGAACCTACAGCATATTTAATAATGGCGTCAATTTCTTTTTGATTATACTTCAGGTTCTTCAATGCCTGTGGTACCGACTGGTTAATGATCTTGAAATACCCGCCGCCACTCAGCTTTTTAAACTTCACCAGGGCAAAATCGGGTTCCACGCCCGTAGTATCGCAATCCATCACCAGCCCTATTGTTCCGGTAGGAGCAATAACGGTGGTTTGCGCATTGCGGTACCCGTACTTTTCGCCCATTTCCACGGCTTCATCCCATGCATTACAGGCCGCTTTCAATAGGTAATCGGGGCAGTATTTGGCATGTATCCCCTGGGGTTTAATGCTCAGTTGCTCATACTCATCGGCATCATAGGCTGCCAGGCGGTGGTTACGCATTACCCGCAGCATATCTTCCCTGTTTTCTTCATACCGGGCAAAAGCACCCAGGTGCTGTGCAATTTCAGCAGAGGTTTTATAAGCAACGCCCGTCATAATTGCCGTAATAGCGCCGGCAACAGCACGGGCCTCCTGACTGTCGTAAGGAATGCCGCTCACCATCAGCATAGAACCCAGGTTGGCGTATCCCAATCCTAATGTTCTGTAGTCATAAGAAAGCTGCGCTACTTCTTTAGACGGGAACTGCGCCATGAGCACGGATATTTCCAGCACCGTTGTCCAGAGCCGCACCGTGTATTCGAAGCCTTTGACATCGAAAATGTTATTGTCTTCGTTAAAAAACTTACGCAGGTTCACAGAGGCCAGGTTGCAGGCGGTATTGTCCAAGAACATATACTCGCTACAAGGGTTGGAGGCCCGGATACGTCCACCTTTGGGGCTGGTGTGCCATTCATTGATGGTGGTATCGTATTGGGTACCCGGGTCTGCACAACGCCAGGCTGCATACGCAATCTGGTTCCATACTTCTTTGGAAGGTATTTTTTTCATTACCCTTCCGTCAGAACGCGCTTTCAGCTCCCAATCCTCGTTATTTTTCAGTTTTTCAAAAAAGTCATTTGATATGCGGATGGAATTATTGGAGTTTTGCCCGCTTACGGTTTTGTAAGCTTCCCCTTCATAGTCTGATGCGTAGCCAGCCGCAATCAAAGCAGCTACCTTATTCTCTTCCTCTACTTTCCAGTTAATAAACTCCATTATTTCCGGGTGATCGAGGTCAAGACATACCATTTTAGCGGCACGGCGGGTGGTACCCCCGCTTTTAATGGCGCCGGCAGCCCTGTCGCCAATCTTTAAAAAGCTCATCAATCCGGATGAAGTGCCGCCTCCGCTCAATTTTTCGCCTTCGCCGCGTATATTGGAATAATTAGTGCCTACGCCGCTGCCATATTTGAATATACGGGCTTCCCTTACCCACAGATCCATAATACCCCCATCGTTTACCAGGTCGTCTTCCACACTTAATATAAAGCAGGCATGAGGCTGGGGTCTTTCATATGCCGAAGTTGATTTTTTTAATTTACCGTCTGTGGGGTCTACATAGTAATGACCCTGGGGCTTTCCTTTAATGCCATAGGTTTCATACAGCCCGGTATTAAACCACTGGGGACTGTTGGGCACGCAGGCCTGGTTCAAAATACAATATACCAGCTCTTCATAAAATACCTGTGCGTCCTCCGGTGAAGCAAAGTAATGATGCCGCTCTCCCCATACTTTCCAGCAATTGGCCATGCGATGCGCTACCTGCTTTGCAGAAGTTTCACGGCCCAACGACCCATCCGGCTGTGGTACCCCGGCTTTACGAAAATATTTTTGCGCTAATATATCAGTAGCGATCTGGCTCCATTGTTTGGGAACTTCCACATTTTTCATTTCAAATACGATTTCCCCGTTGGGATTACGTATTACGGAACTGCGGTAATCATATTCAAACAGGTTAAAAACATCTGCACCCTCTTTGGTAAAGAGACGGTGATACCTCAAGCCTCCGCTTTGTTTTTCATTTGTCATAATTTATGTTTGGGTTTGGTAAGTTTTCTAATAAGTTAAGTTACTATTATCAAATGATAAGAAGACGAAAATATCAGCCTAAATCCTTTTGTCAAACTGTTAAATATTAACAGCGTGTGGATAAGTATTTTATATGTACAACAGGATTTGCTTTCGTGTTTTCTTCACATATTATTGAAAAGAAAATTTGGTTGTTTGCCCAAAGTTTTTTAACTGTAGAGCGGCGAATGCCCCCTGTGCTGTGAAGCGCGCAGGGCAAGGAGCGGAGCATTTATCTATCTGTTATTTTTTGCGGGATGTACAACAGGCAGGAAAAGGATACATCATAAAAAAGCTTCCCTTTTTATTAACGCACAGGCATATTAAACTTTTGAGACGCCAGCCCGGCTGGTAATAGTATTATGCGTACTTTCACTCTATAACACCCGAAATTTACGCTCCCGGCAATTTTATGCCTTAAAACCGGCTAACCCAAAAACTTTTTGCATTTTTGCATTTAAGGAACCTATAGCATGACTGATCTTATTTATCAATCCATAACAGGCAAAAAGAAGGCGGGTAAAAAATCATTTGCCGTGCTTATTGATCCCGACAAGGTAGATGACCGGAAAATAACGGAGCTGGCGCAGCTTACCAGCGAAGCTAAAGTGGATTATTTACTGGTGGGAGGAAGCCTGGTGATCAGTAACCACCTGGATGAAGTAGTGAAACAGATCAAAAAGCAGTGCAGCACCCCGGTCATACTTTTTCCCGGCACTCCTTCGCAGGTGAGCCGTTATGCAGATGGTTTGCTGTATCTCTCGCTCATTTCGGGCAGAAACGCCGAACTCCTGATTGGGCAACATGTTATTTCGGCCCCTTTTGTTAAGCAAAGCGGGCTGGAAATTATTTCAACCGGTTATATGGTCATTGATGGCGGCGCACCCACAACGGTTTCTTATATCAGCAATGCCAGTCCTATACCCTCCAATAAAAATGAAATTGCCATGTGCACAGCCATGGCAGGTGAAATGCTGGGTATGAAACTCATTTATATGGACGCAGGCAGCGGGGCAGAGCGACCCATTACTGAGGCTATGATTGCCGCTGTAGCCGGCGTAATTGATATTCCCCTTGTTATTGGCGGCGGCATCAGCGACCCGGAGAAAGCTTATCTTAATTGCAAAGCCGGCGCAGACGTAATTGTGGTAGGTAATGCAATTGAAAAAGACCCCTCCCTGATAATGGAAATAAGCGCTGCGGTGCATAGCGTACCCGTGCGTTTATAAGTTTTATCCTTCATTTTTAAAATTTCACATAAAAAATACCCCTGCAAGTAAAAAAAGTATTTTCTTTGCATCGTCAAAAACAATATATCAAAGCATAGTTTACTCTACTACTACGATGCACAAAAATCTCACCACAGTAACCGCTGATGCGTCTGTTCAGGCAGACACTATATTGCGTGGGGTTTTTCCTGTTCTCCCAGGAGCAGTTTTTTTCTGTTCCCCAACTCCCTTTAGGGTACGACGTTGATACTTTTTACCATAGCACACCCACCGTTATGGAAAAGCGCCGCATCAGCATGGCTGATAGCGGAAAGGTGGCAGTTATCTCCTTCTATTATTCGCTATTAAGGAACAAAAAAATGAAGACGCAGGAACAATTTCAGATAAGCATAGCCAATGAAACGCACCTTGGTTTTGCACAGATCATTTGCGATGAAATGGCCTCCTCAGCCCAGGCCCGTGGAACTGGCATAGCCAAAAGAAGCCCCGAATACATACAACAAAAAATGCGCGAAGGCAAAGCCGTGATCGCCTTTGATAAAGAAGGCATTTGGGCCGGATTCTGCTATATAGAAACCTGGAGCCATGGCGAATACGTAGCTAACTCCGGGCTTATTGTAGCGCCCGCTTTCAGGAAGGGCGGACTGGCACGCGCTATTAAAAGAAAAATATTTGAGCTGAGCCGTAAACTATACCCCAATGCAAAGATATTTGGACTTACTACAGGGTTAGCTGTAATGAAAATCAACTCCGAATTGGGGTATGAGCCGGTTACCTATTCCGAATTAACACAGGATGAAGCCTTTTGGGCGGGTTGTAAAAGTTGTGTAAACTATGATATCCTGATGAGCAAAGGGCGCAAGAACTGCTTCTGCACCGCTATGCTCTACGATCCGAAAGATCATCCCGAGCCGGAAGCAACCCAACAGGCCTTTCAGCAACATTCAAAACTATATGAACGCTTTATGCGTATCAAAAAATGGAAGCTGCTGCAACCCTTTCTGAAAAAAGAAAAAGAAGAACCGAATACCGGTGCGAAGATGAAATTCAGGAAATCTATTCTTCATTTCCTTTTCAATCTGTAGCTGTTCCGGTTATATAAAAAGATCTGCAAATGAAAAAAATTGTTTTAGGCTTTAGCGGTGGATTAGACACTTCTTATTGTGTAAAGTACCTGAGTGAAGATAAGGGATATGAAGTGCACTCCGTGATTGTTAATACGGGCGGCTTTACAGATGAAGAGCTGCAGAAAATTGAAGATCATGCTTATTCCCTCGGCGTAAAAACGCACACTGCTGTTAACGCTGTACACTCCTATTACGACAGTATTATCAGGTACCTGGTTTACGGAAATGTATTAAAGAATAATACCTATCCGTTAAGCGTAAGCGCAGAAAGGCTGAGCCAGGCCCTGCATATCGCGGAGCACGCAAAAAAGCTGCACGCCGATGCCGTAGCGCATGGCAGTACGGGCGCCGGCAACGACCAGGTGCGTTTTGATATGATCTTTCATATTATGATACCCGGCGTGGAGATCATTACACCCATACGCGATCTGAAGCTAAGCCGCGAAGCGGAAATTGCGTATCTTAAGGAAAAGGGCGTACAGATGAACTTCGAAAAAGCGGTTTATTCTATCAATAAGGGGCTGTGGGGTACAAGCGTAGGCGGTAAGGAAACCTTATCATCAAAAGGCGTATTGCCCGAAGCAGCCTGGCCTACACAGGTTACCGCTTCCGAAGCAAGAGAAGTTAAATTGAGCTTTACCAAAGGGGAGTTAACCGGGGTGGACGACAAGACCTTCACGCATCCCGTTGAAGCCATTCAGTACCTGCAAAGCATTGCCGGACCTTATGGAATAGGCCGCGATATTCATGTGGGCGATACCATTATTGGCATTAAAGGACGCGTAGGATTTGAAGCGGCGGCACCGATGGTTATACTAAAGGCACACCATGCGCTGGAAAAGCATGTGCTTACCAAATGGCAGCAGAACTGGAAAGACCAGTTGGCGCAGTTTTACGGCAACTGGCTGCACGAAGGGCAGATACTGGATCCTGTAATGCGGAATATTGAAGCTTTTTTAGAAAATTCTCAGCAAAATGTTACCGGTGAAGCTTTTGTTCAGTTGTTGCCTTACCGTTTCCAGATCATTGGTATTGAATCGCCTTATGATTTAATGAACAGCAGGTTTGGAAAATATGGCGAGATGAATACTGGTTTCACCGGTGAAGATGTAAGAGGGTTCAGTAAAATATTTGGTAACCAGGTGGCTATACATCATTTGGTAAATAAACAGGTATAAACGATGAAAATAAAAGCTGGAATAATAGGCGGAGCGGGATATACCGGCGGAGAACTGATCAGGTTATTGCTCAATCACCCCGATGTGGATTTTTCTTTCATTCACAGCCGCAGCAATGCCAGCAAACCATTGTATGCCGTTCACCAGGATTTGATCGGTGAAACAGACCTTGCTTTTACTCAGGATCTTACGCCGGTGCAAAGCGGAGCGCTGGATGTTTTGTTTTTATGTTTGGGACACGGCGAGTCAAGAAAATTTCTTTCAGAGAATACGGTGGCGGAACATACCAGAATCATAGATCTGGCAAATGATTTCAGGCTTGCTGCACAATCTTCTGCCGGCAACCGGAACTTTGTATACGGCCTCCCCGAGATCAATAAGGCGGCTATACAATCGGCACATGATGTAGCGAATCCCGGATGCTTTGCAACTGCCATCCAACTGGGCTTGCTGCCCCTGGCAAGCGCCGGCCTGCTGGAAGAAGTATATACTACCGGCATTACCGGAAGCACGGGCGCCGGGCAGGGTCTTTCCTCCACTTCACATTTCAGTTGGCGGGCAAACAATATACAGGCCTATAAAACATTAACGCATCAGCACCTGGGAGAAATTGCGCAATCGCTTATGCAGGTATCACCCCCCGGTGCGCCGGCTAAACAGGAGCTTAGTTTTGTACCCTGGCGCGGAGATTTTACGAGGGGTATATTTGTTAGCTCTACCATTCACTGCGAGCGGACTTACGAAGAGCTGACCGGGCTGTATAAAACATTTTATAAAGAGCATCTGTTCACTATAGTAAGCGATGCGCCCATTTTTTTAAAACAGGTAGTGAATACCAATAAATGCATTGTCCAGTTAGAAAAAGTAGGTACAAAATTAGTGGTGCATTCCATTACCGATAATTTATTAAAAGGCGCATGCGGACAGGCGGTTCAAAATATGAACCTGATGTTTGGACTGGAAGAAGCGGCCGGATTGAGGCTGAAGTCAACAGGATTCTGAAAAAGATAGAGGGTGAAAGGTGTAGGGAGTAGGGAGAAATATGCTTCTCAATAAAGTTTGCTAACTAAAACACCAGCTATGAGAGACTATAAAAAGCTTGAAGTATGGAGGAAATCACATGAATTATATATGCATATTAAAAAATATATTGTAGTGAAATTTCCTAAGGAAGAAAAATACGAACTGACTTCTCAATTACAAAGAGCGGCACTGTCTATACCACTGAATATTGTAGAAGGATGCGGAAGGCATACAGAGAAAGACTTTGCTCACTTTCTTAATAATTCATTAGGATCGGTAAACGAAACTGACTATTGTTGCTTTGCCGCATCTGAGCTGAGCTATATTAACCATGAGGAATACACAATAGTAAACAAAATGATAAATGAGATCAGGGGAATGCTGATTGCATTCTTAAAATTTTTGCGATAGCATCATGCCAGCATTACACTTCTATGCCATACACCTTATTACCTTATACCCTATACCCTACACCTTATACCTTATACCTTAATCACTAACTAAATAATTTAAACATACCATGAACTTATTCGACGTTTATCCCATCAACAACATCAATATTGTAAAAGCCAAAGGCTCTTATGTGTGGGATGATAAAGGAGAGCAATATCTCGACCTGTACGGTGGGCACGCTGTTATTTCCATAGGGCACACGCATCCCCACTGGGTACAGCGTATAGAGGAACAGCTTAAAAGAATAGCATTCTATTCCAATTCCGTTAAAATTCCTTTGCAGCAGGAACTGGCTACTAAGCTGGGCAAATTATCAGGTAAAGAAGATTACCAGCTTTTTTTGTGCAACAGCGGCGCCGAAGCTAATGAGAACGCGTTAAAGCTGGCTTCCTTTCATAACGGGAGAAAAAAAGTAGTGGCTTTCAGTAAGTCATTTCACGGGCGTACCTCGTTGGCCGTATCCGTTACCGATAATAAGAACTATATCGCTCCCGTAAATGAAACCGGCAATGTGATCTTCCTTCCTTTTAATGATGAACAGGCTTTAGAAGATTGCTTCGCAAAAAATGGAAAAGCTATTTCTTCGGTTATCATAGAAGGCATACAGGGTGTTGGCGGCATTAATGTGGCCGAAGACAGTTTTTTGAAAAAGATCCGCAGTTTATGTGATGAATATGGTGCAGTATACATTGCCGACAGCGTACAATGCGGATATGGAAGAACGGGAAAATTTTTCAGCCATGATTTTGCCGGTGTAAAAGCCGACATTTATACCATGGCCAAAGGCATGGGCAATGGCTTCCCGGTAGCGGGCATCATTATCGCACCACACATTAAACCCAAACATTTTCAGTTGGGAACCACTTTCGGCGGCAATCATTTGGCCTGTGCGGCAGCACTGGCTGTACTGGAAGTATTGGAGTCAGAAAAGCTGTTGGGTAATGCGGTAATGGTAGGCAAATATTTAAAAGAAGAATTAAAAAACATTCCTGAGCTTAAAAATGTGCGGGGCAGGGGCTTAATGATCGGCTTTGATGTGCCCGAAGCGCTGAAAGACCTGAAGAAGAATTTACTATTAAACCAGAAAATATTCACTGGTGAGGCCAAACCGAATGTTATTCGCTTATTACCTTCTCTGGCTTTGAAGAAAAGAGATGCGGAAGATTTTATTGATGCGATTAAGGAAGAGATAGCCGCTATGGCAGTTCAGGAAGTGTAGCCGGAACGGGTTTGTAAAATATTGTATGCTTTTATAATCATAAAGAAATGGGTTTCGAATTAAAAGAGCTGCTTCAGGCGCCATCATCCGGCATTCCCCGGTTTGTTTCAGCAAACGATGTAAAGGATATTAACGCTTTGGCAAAGCTGGCTTTAACCTACAAGGCAGATCCGTTCATGCATAAAACATTGGGGCTTAATAAACGCATAGGCCTGTTATTTCTTAATCCCAGTATGCGTACCCGTTTAAGCACGCAAATTGCCGCGCAGAACCTGGGCATGGAAGCCATCGTGTTTAATGTAGGCAGTGAAGGCTGGGCTTTGGAGTTTGAAGATGAAGCCATCATGAGCGGAAATAAAGTGGAGCATGTAAAAGACGCGGCTCCCATTATGGGCAAATATTTTGATATCCTTTGCATCCGTACTTTCCCTTCTTTACAAAACCGGGAAGACGATTACAGCGAGTTATACATCAATCAATTTATTAAATACGCCGGCATTCCTGTAGTGAGCCTCGAAAGTGCCACATTACATCCTTTACAAAGCTTAACGGATATTATAACCATTACCGAAATTCTGCAGAATCAAAAACAACAAACCACAAATCGCAAACCCAAAATTGTACTTACCTGGGCGCCGCATGTAAAGGCCTTGCCACAATGTGTAGCCAACAGCTTTTCGCAATGGATAAACGCATGGGGGGAAGCCGATTTTACGATCACCCATCCTGAAGATTATGAATTAGACGAGCGGTTTACAAAGGGTGCTACGATAATACATAACCAGGAAGAAGCGCTGAAAGCTGCCGATTTTGTATATGTAAAAAACTGGAGCACCTATAACGATTATGGAAAAATATACTGCAACGATCCGGAGTGGATGCTTACAAATGAAAAACTAACGTTAACCAACAGCGCAAAAGTAATGCACTGCCTTCCGGTAAGACGCAACGTAGAGCTAAGTGACGAGATATTAGACGGCCCCAATAGTATTGTTACACAGCAGGCTTCCAACCGCGTGTGGGCAGCGCAGGCTGTTTTGTCGGAAATATTAACCCCCATCCCCTAAAGGGGTGCTGGCAAGAGCAAAATAATTTGCATAACTACAAAATGAAGAAATAATTAATAATTTGACTCTTACATTAGCAGCAATATCGCAAACTATACAGAAGCTTACAAGCCCCCCTTTAGGGGATGGGGGCAAACCATCGCTTTACGTAATTAAAATAGGAGGGAATATCATTGATGATGAAGAAAAGCTTTCTTCCTTTCTTGAATCATTCGCTGCGCTCCAAACAGGCGCTGCATTTATACTGGTGCACGGTGGTGGAAAGTTAGCAACCCGGCTGGCGGAAAAGACGGGCATTCCACAGCAACTGATAGACGGCAGAAGAATTACCGATGAAGAAACCCTTAAGATAGTAACTATGGTGTATGCCGGTTACATCAATAAAAACATTGTGGCCCGCTTGCAGGCCAATGGCTGCAATGCCATAGGACTGAGCGGCGCGGATGGCAATGCTGTTCTGGCGCACAAAAGAATAGTATCCGGAAATACGGACTACGGTTTTGCAGGAGATGTGGATGAGGTGAATGCCAGGTTGCTTAGCACCCTGCTGGAACAAAATTTCGCCATAGTGCTGGCCCCCATTACACACGATAAAAAAGGACAACTGCTTAATACCAATGCCGATACCATTGCGCAGGAAACGGCCAAAGCGCTCTCCGATATTTATGATGTAACCCTTATCTATTCGTTCGAGAAGAGCGGCGTGCTGCTGGATGCCGGTGATGATACCACGGTTATTACAACCATTAACCCTGCTTCCTACCGGCAATTAAAGCTGGAACAAAAAATATTTGCCGGCATGATACCCAAATTAGATAATGCTTTTGCAGCCCTCAGCAGTGGTGTAAAAAAAGTGGTGATCGGGAAAGCGGAAGCATTAACACAACTGCTTGCCGGTAACGCAGGCACAACCATTACCAATGAGTGAAACCATTTCCATATTAGCCGGTGAAGCCGTCCTTTTATTAAAGCAACTGATCGCCGTTCCTTCATTCAGCAAAGAAGAAGATCAGACGGCCGGGCTGATCGGTTTGTTTTTTGCTAAAAAAGGAATACCCCATTTCCGCATTGGCAATAACATATACGCAACCAACAAATACTTCGATGAAAGTAAACCTGCTATCCTGCTCAATTCCCATCACGATACGGTAAAGCCCAATAAGGCCTATACGCTGGATCCTTTCAGTCCTGTTGAAAAAGACGGTAAATTGTATGGACTGGGAAGTAATGATGCCGGCGGTCCGCTGGTATCGTTGCTGGCCGCTTTTTTGTTTTTTTACGACCGGCCGGGATTGAAATATAACCTCGTATATGCAGCCAGCGCAGAAGAAGAGATTTCGGGGAAGAACGGTATTGAGCTGTTGCTTCGTACTCCATCTTTCAATCCGCCTCAAAGACAGTGGGCCTTTGCGTTAGTAGGCGAGCCTACGCAAATGCAAATGGCGGTAGCCGAAAAGGGACTGCTGGTAATAGATTGTACTGCCACCGGCATTGCCGGCCATGCCGCGCGGGAAGAAGGAGACAATGCCATTTACAAGGCCGTAAAAGATATAGAATGGTTCAGGTCTTTCCGCTTTCCGCGGGTATCTGACTTTCTCGGCCCGGTAAAGATGAGCGTAACCGTTATTGAAACCGAAAATAAGGCGCATAATGTGGTGCCATCACAGTGCAGCTTTGTAGCCGATATAAGGGTAAATGAATTGTATACCTTTGAAGAAATACTGGATATCATCAAAAGCAATGTAACCTGTGATATACAACCCAGAAGCCTGCGCCTGAGATCGTCTTCCATTGTCCTGGATCACCCTATTGTTAAAGCAGGATTAGAAGCGGGCAGAACCTGTTATGGCTCTCCCACAACTTCAGATAAGGCATTGATACCTTTCCCGGCGTTAAAAATAGGGCCGGGCGATTCGGCCAGAAGTCATACGGCAGATGAATATATATATGTTGATGAAATAAAAGAAGGGATCGCACTATATGTGAGATTGCTGGAAAAGGTGTTGTAGAATAAGTTACAGGGTGCAGGGAAATATGTAATGTGCCAAACATTTGTTTTGTATTTTTATTGAAATAATTATAGAAGAATCAGGAAAGAATATGAATCACTTAGTAAAAAAATTAAAGTATATATTGAGTGAGTTTCGGAAAACCTTAACAAATTTCCTGTATCCAAAACCCGAGACACCTGTATTCCCACCCTGTAACCTGAAACCTGAAACCTGTAACCTGTAACCTGCAACTTGTAACTTACACACATGAAACTCTGGCAAAAAGATAACGCGTCTACCAACGAGCTGATTGAAAAGTTTACCGTAGGCCGCGATAAGGAATTTGATCTGCTGCTTGCCCGCTACGATGTGCAGGGCTCTGTTGCCCATGTAAAAATGCTGCAGCAGGTGGGATTGATGACCAAAGAGGAAGGAGCATTGGCTGTAAAAGAATTGGAAAATATCCTGGAAGAAATTGACCAGCAAAAATTTACTATAACGGAAGGCATTGAAGATGTGCACTCACAGGTAGAATACCTGTTAACCCAACGCATAGGCGAAGCAGGGAAGAAAATACATAGCGGCAGAAGCCGCAACGACCAGGTAGCTGTTGATTTAAAATTGTACCTCAGGGCAGAAATCCTGAACATAAAAGACCAGGCAAAAAAACTGTTCGATTTGTTGCTTGCCCAAAGCGAAAAATATAAGGACAAATTATTACCCGGCTATACCCATTTGCAAATTGCGATGCCCTCTTCATTCGGTCTATGGTTTGGCGCTTACGCCGAAAGCTTAACGGATGACCTGGAAATGCTGGCAGCCGCTTATCATGTGGCCAATAAAAATCCATTGGGCAGCGGTGCGGGTTATGGATCTTCCTTTCCATTGAACAGAACACTCACTACACAGCTCCTGCAGTTTGCCGCTCCCAACTATAACGCCGTATATGCACAAATGAGCCGTGGCAAAACGGAAAAGATAGTGGCCATGGGCCTGAGTACGGTGGCAGCAACCTTAAGCAAGCTCGCAATGGACGCCTGTTTGTATATTAACCAGAACTTCGGCTTTATTTCTTTTCCCAATGAACTTACTACCGGCAGCAGCATCATGCCGCACAAAAAAAACCCTGACGTATTTGAGCTGATCAGGGCAAAATGCAACCGCATACAGGCAACACCCAATGAACTTACCCTGCTTATCAATAATTTACCATCGGGTTACCACCGCGATCTGCAGCTTACCAAGGAAATATTATTTCCTGCCATAGAAGAATTAAAAGCGTGTATCCAGATGACGGTGCTGATGTTGTCCCATATCAGTGTGAAGGATCATATACTGGATGATGAAAAATATAAATACCTGTTCAGTGTGGAAGCAGTAAATGAGCTGGTCAATAAAGGCGTTTCTTTCCGGGATGCTTATCGCCAGATAGGAAATGATATAGAAAATGGCGTATTCAACTTTGATTATAAAAAGCAACTCCATCACACACATGAGGGAAGCATAGGAAATTTATGCAATGATAAAATTGCGGAGGCAATGGATAAGGTATTAGGTAAGTTTATGTAAACAATTTGTTCCGCATGCGTATATTCATTCAAAGCAGGAACAGCGTTGTTTTTTAATTCCTGACAAGCATCATTCGATTATCTGCCGGGAATCATTCTTTTATTTCATCAACATGCTTATGTTTGAGGTTTGATAACAATTAAAATTTACGTGTCATTTAAAAACATTGGATCATGAAATTTCGTATTGAAACGCCGGGGCATCGCGCCAGTCCTTCTTTAAAAGCCTTTGTAACGCAGAAACTGAGTTCGCTCGACAGATACTATAAAGACATCCAGGAAATAGAAGTAACCCTGCTGAACGAAGTAAAAGGCAGTAAGGAAGTGGTGAACTGCACGCTGAATATCCGCATTCCGGGAAAGGATGAATATATTAAAACCCGGTCCGGTATTTTTGAAGACGCTGTTTTAAAAGCGGCGGAAGCGGCTAAAAGAAGACTCCGCATCCGCAAAACACAATTGCAACTGGCTAAGAAAAGCAAATCGCCGAACAGGAAAGTTTCGGCAAAGTCTGCCAGCAAAAAGGCATAAGGAAAGTCACTACCTCCATAATATTAAAAAGCCGGCATTCCCTATACCGGCTTTTTAATTGCCTTCGCTATTGTTGCCGGCCACCGGCATTTCTCTCCACGCGAGTTTATCAGGATAGCTATGAATCCCCTATCTTCGCAGCGAAAATTCTACCCGCATGCAACAAAAGTTCAAACGTATTCTGCTTAAACTATCCGGAGAATCACTAATAGGCAACAGCAGTTTTGGATTGGACCCTGACATTCTAACGAATTTTGCTACGGCAATAAAGTCGGTGCATGAGGCAGGCGTGGAGGTGGCTATTGTAATTGGCGGCGGTAATATTTACCGCGGTATGAACGAATCGGAAACAGGGATAGAAAGAGCGCACGGCGATTATATGGGTATGCTGGCTACAGTTATTAATGGTATGGCTTTACAGGCATCGCTTGAAAAAGCAGGCTTATTTACCCGCCTGCTGAGCGCTATTAAAATGGAACAGATTGCCGAGCCCTATATCCGCAGAAGGGCTATCCGCCATCTTGAAAAAAAGCGGATCGTTATTTTTGGGGCCGGCACCGGTAATCCCTACTTTACTACAGATACAGCAGGCTCATTAAGGGCAATAGAAATAAAAGCAGACGTAATTTTAAAGGGAACAAGAGTGGATGGCATTTATACAGCCGATCCCGAAAAAGATCCATCGGCCACCAAATACGAAACCATCAGCTTTAAGGAATGCATTGATAAAAACCTGAAGGTGATGGACATGACCGCCTTCACGCTCTGTATGGAAAACAAATTACCTATCATTGTTTTTGATATGAATAAACCAGGCAACTTACTCCGCGTGGTAAATGGCGAAAAAGTAGGCACGCTTGTAAATTAACTAAACAGGTACTGCACATCTTCTTCCGTAAGCAACTTGGCAAAACCCTCTTCTGCCGAAACCAGGTCTTCGGAAAGTTTCTTTTTCTTTTGCTGCAGATGGATGATCTTTTCTTCAATCGTATCTTTACAGATCATTTTATAGGCAAACACGTTTTTCGTTTGACCAATACGATGTGTACGGTCTATTGCCTGCGACTCCACGGCAGTGTTCCACCAGGGATCAAATAAAAAAACATAATCGGCGGAAGTAAGCGTAAGCCCTGTATTACCGGCTTTAAGACTAATCAGAAATAGATTTACCTTATTATTGGTTTCCTGGAAAGCATTTACCATTTCCGTTCTTTTGGCAGGAGGCGTTTGTCCGTCGAAATGATAAAAAGCCAGTCCTTCCTTTTTACATTCGGCCGCCAGCAGGTGCAGCATAGAGCTGAACTGTGAAAAAACCAGCGCTTTATGATTACCCAGAATATTATGCAGCTCATCCATTAATACTTCCGTCTTCACAGATTCAGTACAGGGTTGCAGTTCACTATCCGGCAAAAGCAACGGGGAACTGCATACCTGCCGTAGCTTGGTCATGGCTTGCAAAATAGAAAGCTTACTCTTTGCCAGCCCGCTTTTTTTAATCTCCAGGAAAATGCTGCTGCGCGTTTGCGCTAAAATCTCCTCATACACGTTTCTTTGCGCCCCATTCATTTCACACCATAAAACAGACTCGGTTTTCTCCGGCAGATCCTTTGCTACCTGCTCTTTGGTACGGCGCAATATGAATGGCGCGGTAAGCTTTTTTAACGTGGCTATTTTATCTTCATCCTGGTTGTTATCTATAGGGTCCGCGTATTCTCTTTTGAAGAACTCGCGGCTTCCGAATAAACCGGGCACAGCAAAATTAAGCTGCATATACAGGTCAAACGTGTTGTTCACTACCGGGGTACCGCTTAAGGCCAAACGAAAAACGGCCCGCAGTTTCATTACCGCCTGTGCTATCTGGGTAGCCGGGTTTTTTATATTATGGCTTTCATCAATTACGGCAACTCCGTAAGCCTGCTCACTGATCAGATCAATATCGCTGCGCATGGTATGGTAAGTAGTAATAATAACCTGCGCCTGCGGATCCGTAAGCTGTTCCTTTTGCCGTAAGGCGCCGTGATACACAACAGCCCGTATGCCCGGGGCAAAGCGTTCCAGCTCCTGCTGCCAGTTGTACACCAGCGAAGCCGGGCAAATAATAATATGCCTTGACGCGGGATGCCTGTTCATGATATAAACGATTGCACAAATGGCCTGCAGCGTTTTCCCCAACCCCATGTCATCGGCCAAACATGCGCCGGCGCCTATTTCATTTAATAACAGCATCCATTCATATCCTTTTTGCTGATAAGGCCGGAGCGTAGCATTTATGTTTGCCGGAGGTGCATACAATTGTTCCCCGTTTGATTGCCACTGCTTCCAGTTCTGCCACCAGCTATTTTGAATAGCCAGCTTCAGCTCAGGTGTTGCCATTGCAGCGTCCTGCTTTGCTACCGCCATCCAGCGCAGCACTTCAATGGTATTGCCTTTTACCTTACCATGTTTAACAATGGGTGCGTATTCACCCAACCATTCTTCGCCGAGTACACCCAATGCTCCGTCTTTTAATAATATCGCTTTTTGCCCGGCTAATAACATGCGCTGCAATTCATTCAGTGGCACCTTTTCCTTCCCGAACAGCAATTCCATTTCAAATAACAGGAGGTGCTCATCTTCACTTATCCGCTTTAAGGTAGTTTGGGCCATATGCGAAGAATAGCGGAAATGCCGCAGCATATCCATACCCGTTATTTCAATATCCATACGAAGCAACTGGTGATATGCTTTTAAAAACCATTGCTTTTTTTGCGCTTCAGCAAAAGACAGGTAAAAATAACCGTTGCGCTGGTTGATAAAATTAGGATGAAGGTCAACCAGCGTTTGGATAAAATGCCTTTCCGATTCCTTATTTCTCTTCATCACCCGGATAGCGCCTTCTGCTTTCACTTCAAAGCTATCCTTCCATTCACCATCAATCAAATGTCCGTCATACAGCCATTGCGGGGTAAGCATTAAAAATGCATTATTCAGTTCGCTTAACATAAGGCGGTGGGCGGGAGTCACCGCAAGCTCCTGTTTAAGGAAATGATTGTTCCGGTTTACGGTATAGCGTTCCTCCAGCGGAGCCAATACGTGCATGGCAAACAGATCCGGCGCGTTTTCGTACTGCATCCAATTTACAGACTGCAGCTTTTCGAGGGTAAGATAATCGGTGAAAGACAGTATAAAATATTCGTTTTTGCTTTCCAATAAAAAATGGGTGCGATTAAATATTGATACCGGGTAAACGCTGTTATGAACAAGCACATTGATTTTCAGGCGAATTCTTTCCTGCTCCTTTGTTACTTCAAAGGATAGCCCTGGTTTAAAGCTGCTGAAGCTGCAGGGGGCAGTAAGCAATGTTTTTTTACCCGGCTGCTGCTTTTGATGATACCATTTTATCAATGGAAAATAGGGATGCAATGCATCAAGCATTCTATGCCAGTATTTGATATAGCATTGAGAGGAGAACCCGTCAAATGTTTCCTCTTTGTGCTTTAACGCAAACGTTTTTTTTATAGCCGTATGGGTTTCGGCCAAAGCCTCCGCGCAGCAATTCATCAGTATATCTTTGGCCGGTTTGGGGTAATCCCTGAAAGCTTTTCTTACCACCGTCCATTCCAGGATTTCCGTGCTGTAACTTATCGCTTTATTTTTTTTATCAATTTTCAGTACACTCAACGCCGGCTTCCCTTCCGGTATAATCCATGGAGAGAGCAGCAATACGGCACGCACATTTTTTTCCATTTAAAAATAGTATTACAGCCAGATACAATGCTGCAAAAATAAAATGAATGATGCGGTAAAAGCAGGTATGTGTTAAATAAAAACAATCCTGTTTGCCATTACCTTTGTTGCTCCGATCATCAAACCGTTTATACATTATGAAGAGTGAAATAGCCGGAATCCGCCATCATTACTCAAAGCAGGTTTTACTTGAAACCAATGCAGACTATAATCCCATCAAACAATTTAGTAAATGGTGGCAGGAAGCCGTGCATGCCGAAATTGATGAAGTAAATGCCATGACCCTTGCCACCGCTTCCCCCGATGGCATTCCTTCGGCACGGATCGTTCTGCTAAAGGATTATTCTGAAAAAGGATTCATGTTCTTTACCAACTATGAAAGTTTTAAAGCGCAGCAGTTAGAAAGCAACCCCAAAGCCTGCCTGGTTTTTTTCTGGAAGGAGCTGGAAAGACAGGTAAGAATTACCGGCCTGGTAAACCGTGCATCCCCGGTGGAAAGCAACACGTATTTTAACTCCCGCCCGGAAGACAGCCGCATCGGAGCTTTTACATCGCCGCAAAGCAGGGTCATAGAAAGCAGGAACTGGATAGATGAACAATTTGAAAAAAATAAAAAATTGCTATCCGGCAAACCTATCCCAAGACCCGACTATTGGGGAGGCTATATTGTTCGCCCGATCATTATAGAATTCTGGCAGGGAAGACCCGGCCGGCTACACGATCGCTTGCAGTATACTTTACAAAACAATAACGAATGGAATATAGAACGCCTTGCACCGTAGGAGGTTTGAGGTGTAAGGTATAAGGTATGAGGTATCACATACCTGCACCCTGCAACCTGTAACAAGCCGCAAACTTCCAAACCATAAACGCTAAACATCCAAACTAATAGGGGTCCTATTCCGGTTTTTTCTTTTCAACCTTAGCCTTCGCAGGCTTAGCCGGACGGCTTTTGCCAAATGATCCCTGTGCTATTTTTCCTTTCTTTGTTTTTTTATCACCTCTTCCCATAATATTGATATTTATTGTTTTTAAACAGATTGTTAATTACCCGGCACAAAAATAAAAAAAGCAAGATACAACCGGTGCATCCTGCTTATAATGTTCTAAAGGCTGGAATTACAACTTTGCAGATAATTCTTTACCAGCTTTAAAGCGGGCAACTTTTTTAGCTTTGATCTTAATAACAGCGCCAGTTTGCGGGTTGCGGCCATTACGTGCAGCACGTTTGGAAACAGAGAAAGTACCGAAGCCAACAAGGGTTACTTTACCACCGCCTTTCAGGGTTTTGGTAACCGCTTCAATAAAAGAATCCAATGATTCGTTAGCCTGTGTTTTTGTGATGCCTGCATCATCTGCAATCTTTGCGATTAATTCAGCTTTGTTCATGATAGAGCGTTTTAGAATTTATTTAGGAAAAACAAATATAGATGCTTTTTGCATCCAACAAAATTTTTTTGAATTTTTATTACGCACGCCGTTTCCTTTCCGAACCCGCATGGGATAAGGATTATACGGGAAAAGCCAATGCCTGCAAAATGGGAATAAAACCATAAAATAAACGCAAAGCCCTGCTGGAACTGTGTTTCACGCCAAAATGGCTGAAATGCTTGTGCATTAAGGGTTTTAGGGGAATTTACAATAAATTTCAATGCTTCAAATTCTTTTTAATTCTTTTCCACAATTAGTTCACAAGCTGCATAACCGTTCGGAAGGCGATACATTGATCACCCCATTTTGCTATCGCTTTTTTTTGCAGGGAAGCAGCAAACCTGTCCATATACTGCTCGTACCGCTGCCGGGAGGAAGTGAAATACTGAATAGTAAAGGTTATACCTTCTGTATCGTCCTGGTCAAGTAAGCGGTACTTCTTAAAGGAATCAAACAAGCCTGTGGCCATTATTTCGGGAATATGCTCATGCGTTTGCCATTGCAACCATTGCTTTTCAATATGGGGAATAATTTTTGTAGTAATGTTATATACGATCATCTTAAATCTTTATTTCTAAGTATACCGGGCAGTGATCGCTGTGTTTTACATCCGGGTATATTTCAGCAGCAACTAACTGATCTTTCATGCCTTCTGTTACATTTATATAATCAATGCGCCAGCCTTTATTGTTTAAACGAACAGCGGGAAAACGCTGGCTCCACCAGCTATAGCGATGGGGCTCCGGATGAAAGACGCGGAAAGTGTCTATCCATTGCCGGTCAAAAAAACCATCCATCCATGCCCGCTCTTCAGGCAAAAATCCGGATGATTTTTTATTGCCTTTCGGATCATGAATGTCTATCTCTTTGTGAGCGATATTATAGTCGCCGCACAAAATCAATTTCGGGTATTGTACGCGCAGCCTGCCGAGATAAACAAAAAACTCCTCTAACCACGCATACTTAAAATGTTGCCTTTCCTCTCCGCTCGTTCCGGAAGGAAAATAGGCGTTGATGATCCGGATATCACCAAAATCGAGCTGCAAAACTCTTCCCTCATCATCACTTACTTTATGCTGCGTACCATATTCCACATAATCGGGCTTTATTTTGGTGAAGACGGCCACGCCACTGTACCCTTTCTTTTGCGCACTGAACCAGTAGTCGTAATAGCCCAGCTCATTAAATTGGGCATGATCTATATTTTCCCTCAAGGCCTTGGTTTCCTGCACACAAATAATATCGGCAGGATCGGTTTTCAGCCAGTCTAAAAACCCCTTTTTAATTGCCGCCCTGATGCCATTAACGTTATAGGAGATAATACGCATACTGTTTAATTACAACCGCAAACACCTGATAAAACGAATGGGCAGATTATAAAGCGGCGCGCTTACCCACAGGTAAATTCACCCCAACGCTCAGTATCATTTCGTATGTACCAAAAGCATGCTTTGCGGTTCCTTTATAAATTTTGAGATTGGAATAACGGGCATAATCCAACTTGTTAGCATACTCTATGAAAGCATATGTAAAGAAAGTGGCTTTAACCGTTGCTTCCAGGCCCACATTCCATCCGCCTAACTGGAAGTTAGGTTTATTTGCCTCGCCAAAAAAACTGTTCTCTACGTGCGGGATCACAGGGCCTATACCCGCTTTACCCAAAAAATCTAATTTCAGCTTACCGTCTTTAGTAGAAATGAGCTCAGATCTTTTTACCAGGTTGAACAACAAAAAATTAGCCCCGTTGTTCAGGTAATAATAAAAGCCATCGTCTTTTGAAAACCGCACCGTAGTATCTATAGCTTTTCCATTGCGTTTTCCTGTAATGGAGGCATCCTGGCCATCTTCAAAAATAAATTTGGTATGATCAAAATTAATCTCCACGCCCCAGCCTTTTTGAGGATTAAAAAAATAGCCCAGCCTGTAGTTGTATTGTGGTATGGAAATAGCTTTGCGCAGCAGCCCGTGATCCCAGCCTTTCTTATCATGTCCTTTAATACGGTTAAAGGTATAATCGTTGCCTAATTCGGGCTGATTAATATGCACATTACTGCGGGTATACCATTCGGTGTTGTATCCCCACGAAAGATACCATTCGCTTTTAGGATATGTTTTTCCGTTTTGTGCGCCAGCAACGGAGGAGAAAAAGATCATTCCAAGAGCGATCAGAAAGGATCCGGGTTTTTGTATGCTCATAATTCCAGTAGCTTAAACTATTTTACCTCGCACGCTTCATTACTCAATTGTGGCTGCGAAATTAGGTAAATACAATTAAAACTAGCTGTTAACGGTATGTGCTATCTTTTATTTTCTGTTTTCTGTTTGTATCAAATACAGCCCGCAATAAAGCTTTGCACAAGCGGGCTATTGCCTGCCTGCAGGAATGATTGCTGTGGAATGCTTTTTAAAAAATGTGGCAAGCTGTTCAATATGATCGGTATTGATATAATCCACCTGCATCTGCATAAATACCTGCCAGGTATGCGGATTATCCGGGCAACCCCAGAAACGGATCCGTTTATGTAAGCCATGTGCTTTTTCAATAACGGTAGTCAGTTCCTTTTTTTCCCTCACCGGAATATCTCCTTTGCCATTCCACTTGGAATACTTCCTGAAATTATCACTGAATATGGCTATACGGCTAATGTGTTGAATATGCTCCGGGTTATTGATATTACCATCAAAATAAATATACGCGGGGTATTGATCAAAAGCAGATGGCGAAGGCTGGTTGCCTGTAATGACGAACTGTACAGCAGTAGTTTCTGTTAGTAAGGGATATTTTTCTATAATAGCCATTACTTTTTTGAGTGTAACTAACGCTTCGGTTTTAAGATCTATCAGTAAAATCACTTTCCGGGTAGTATCTTTTTGCACCTGTAAAGCTTTGTACAGCGGTTCTATATAATCCCGCTCAAAAAAGAGGGGTTTTGAAAAAATATCACTGTGGTTATGCCCTACATACAGGCTGTCATTTTCCAGTATCACGTCTGCTTCAATAGAGCCAAAACCAAGATGATAAGCCTGTATAAAAGGAATATTGTGCTCGTAGTCGTTATGTGCATGGCCATTAGCTGCAGTATATGCTATGGTTTGACCATATCCCGTATAAAAGGCAAAAATGATTACTACAAAAAAGAGCGGATGTTTCAGGGAGAACCGTTTCATGATCGTTTATTTGTTAAATAGCAATGCGCTATGCCTGTTAAAGCTTAAAAGTATAAAAGATTATGCAGGCCAACCTTCAAAACCGTACCGCCTGTCATCAAAAAAAACCATTTATCTTTTAAGCGATAAAAACTTTCTTAGCTGAAAAGTCTTTCAAATCCTTATCTGTATTGAGTTTGAATCTATTCAAGCAATCTATCCACTACCAACTACTAAAAATAAAATGGTACTATGTATTGCATAGTATTAAATAAGTATTTATCTTTGTTCCGGAAGATAGCAAAATCGCCATAAATAGCTGATCAGGCATAAAAGGATAGAAGTACTTATAGATGAATAAAAGCATGTGGCGGTAAAGATTGGTACAACAAATTTGTTAACGTTCTGCTTTGCCCGGCCGGAAAAGCAGGAAAAATCCCTGAGATTATGAATATCGAGAACACGCAGAGCCAGATGAGGAAAGGGGTACTGGAATTTTGTATCCTGTCTATAATTAAGCGTGGAGAGGTATATCCGAGTGATATTATAGAGGAAATGAAAAGGGCCAACCTTAATATTCTGGAAGGAACACTTTACCCCTTATTAACGCGATTGAAAAATGCAGACCTGCTTACCTATCGCTGGGTAGAGAGCACGGGAGGACCTCCCAGGAAATATTTTTCACTAACTGATAAAGGGGCGGGGTTTTACGCTGAGCTACAGGCAACATGGAATGAACTGGCAAATGCGGTACATGCGTTAACACAAAATGAACAGGCTATTGCTACAAACCCCAACAACTTCAACCAATAAAAATTGAACTGATCATGAAAAAGGTAATAAATATAAACTTTCAGGGAAGGGTGATACCCATTGAAGAAACGGCTTATGAAACGTTGAAGCAGTATGTAGAAAGCCTGCGCCGCTATTTCGCCAATGAAGAGGGTAAAGATGAGATCATCAATGATATTGAGAACCGTATTGCGGAGTTGTTTGATGAAAAACTAAAGAAGGGTTCGGTTTGTATTACCGATGAAGATGTGAACGTGGTAATGGCAAGTATGGGCAGACCCGAAGATTTTGAGCAGGAAGAAGCTGCATATGCTTCGGGCACAGCAACAAATGCGGGTACGGGCAATTATACGCAATCGGCTATACCTGAACCTGCCCCTGCACCACGCCGGCTTTACCGTGCAGAGAACGACAGGGTACTGGGTGGCGTATGTGCCGGGGTAGCCAATTACCTGAGAATTGATCCGGCAGTGGTACGTATTATTTTTGCGCTCATTGCTTTCGGCGGGTTTGGTTTTGGTTTTTTATTGTATATCATTTTATGGATCATATTACCTTCAAAGCCATTGCAAACCAATGTGCGCAAACGGCTTTACCGCGACCCGGATAACAAAATGGTAGGCGGTGTGGCAGGAGGGCTGGCTGCTTATTTTAATATAGATTCATGGATCCCACGGTTGCTATTTCTTTTGCCTTTTATGCTGAGCTTACTTCCTAATTTGTTCAGCGGTTTCTGGTGGCACTGGAAGGCCCCCTGGGTGGCATTTAGCGGGCTAGGCGGTACCTTCTTCATTACGTATATTATCCTTTGGATCGTTTTACCCCGTGCAGTTACCGCCAGTGAGAAATTAGAAATGCGTGGTGAAAAGATTGACCTGGAAAGTATTAAGAATACGGTACAGGAAGAACTGCAGAATGTAAAAGGCCGTGGTGAAAAAATGGGCGCTGAATTTAAAGAAAAGGCTAAAGATGTGGGACAGGAGATGAGCAGCACCATACAGCAGAAAACACAGGCGTTTGCATCGGAGGTAGGACCCCTTGCTCAAAAAGCGGGAACGGGAATAGGGAACGCGATAGGCGTGTTGTTTAAAGCCTTCTTTCTGTTCATTGCCGGTATAGTAGCTTTTGCATTGCTCATCGCTTTAATTGCCCTGCTGTACAGCGGTATCGGAATATTTCCCCTGAAGAACTTCTTATTAGAAGGGTTTTGGGAAAACTTTTTGGTATGGAGTGTGTTAACGATGTTCATTGGTGTTCCTATCATTGCTTTTATAGTATGGATCGCCAGGCGCATGATGCGGGTAAAATCAGGAAATCCTTACCTGGGTTATGCTTTTGGAAGCCTTTGGATAATTGGACTGGTTAGTGTGTTTGTGCTTATAGGAATGATCAGCCGGAACTTCAGAACAAAAACAAGCGCCACGGAGCAGGTTAGCATTACGCAGCCATCAACCGGAAATATGATTGTAAAAGTATCTGACGGAAAGATAAGATACTATAGCAGCGAATGGTTTGACGGAGAGCTTCCTTTTCTATCTATGAATGAAGACAGCATGCTGCTGAATACCGTTAGGGTAAAAGTGGTAAAAAGCGGCGACTCTTCCTATCATATTCAACTGGTAAAACTTGCAAGAGGCAACACCCCGGCAATAGCCGAAAAAAATGCAGGCAATGTACATTTCCCTTTAACACAAAATGACAGCGTGATCGTTTTGCCAAAAGGATTTCCCATATCTAAGGAAGATAAATTCCGCAATCAGCAGGTGATGCTGGTAGTTGAAGTACCGGTTGGTAAAAAAATAATGATAGACAGGAGTGTAGACTGGTTCGACTGGTTTGATATTAATATTGACCGCAGAAGAAGATGGAACATTGACTGGGATGAAAGATGGGACAACGCTTATTCATGGAGAAATAATGTGCAGTATATTATGACTGCGGAGGGACTGGAAAGAATGGATAGGAATGAAGAAGATAAAGGGAAGCTGAAAAGCGGAAAATTCAGGTTCAAAGCAGATGACAATAGTGTAGAAATAGAGGCAGAAGGCGAAATGGATAGTGGCAGGGGCACTTACCGCTACAAAAAGGAAGGCGATTCCATCCTCATTGAAAAAGGGAAAAAGCCCGCTCCCCCCAGGTCGCCTGCACCACCTCCTGCAGCGGTTCCGGAAAGAAAAACTTCGGTTTCCATAGATAACGGTAAAACAGAAAAAGTAGTAAAAGCCGGGGCCCGGGAAGATCTGCACAGCCCTTTTCATTTTCTTTCCGGCCGTTAATAAATCACATACCCGAAAGATCGTTTCAATAGGAAAGGTTGAAGTTGAAACAAACCTGCCCTGCAAGATAATATTGCGGGGCAGTTGTTTGTGGTGAGTGGTAAAAGTGGTAAGTGGTAAGTTGTGAACACCCTGAAAGAAGTCCCCATGCCTCACACCTTCATACCTCATACCTCATACCTCATACCTCATACCTTATACCTTATACCTTATACCTCACGCCTCACGCCAGATACGCATATACCAGTAAATGGGAAATCCTATCATATTTGCGAATATGAAAACAAAGATCCAGATCAGCCTTTCATTACTATCTATCGTTTTATTATTAACTACATGCACTATATAATAAATGAGCAGTCCAAAAGAAAATATCCCCATCAGTGCAGCCAGAATGATTATCCGGATCATGTTACCTAAAAAATAATCAGGCATTTCACCGGGATTTGCATTACCAAAACCTGCAGTTCCTATCATATGTACAAAGAGACCAATGAACCATACAAAATAGCCGAGCAGAAAAACGAAAGGTAAAAAACTCAGTACGCCCAGTACTATTTTTCCTGATTTTGACATGACTGTAAATTTACAGGTAAGTTACAAAAAGAAAATAGCAGTGCAGCATCAGCAATGCTGACATATTTTTCGTACATTTTGCTAAAATTGTCATTATGAATTTTATTATCCGGCTATTAGTAACCGCGGCGGTAGCCTATGGGCTGGCCTACCTGCTGAAAGGCATTCACATTGATTCGTACTGGACCGCATTGATTTTTGCACTGGTGCTGGCCATTGTTAATCTCATTATCCGGCCGCTGCTGGTTATCCTTACCATTCCCCTGACTATTATAACGCTCGGACTTTTTTTATTCGTTATCAATGCCCTCATGGTGCTGCTTGCAGCCAAAGTGGTGGACGGCATTACGATTGACGGGTTCTGGTGGGCATTATTGTTCGGCTTGCTGCTTTCTGTTGTTTCTTCATTGCTGCTCAGCAGCAAAAGCGAGTAAAGCAATAAAATACATATGCAGGTAATATCATAATGCCCATGCAAATTACGTTTACCACTAAACGTAAAGCCATTAAAAAGCAGAAACAACATTTTGATAAACCGGCATATTTCAAAAAACCAATAGGTTTGTATATGCGTTTTGCTCAAAAGAACTTTACGGCAACTCAGTTAGAACAGTTCTACAGGTCTTTATTGCTTCCCCGCATGATAGAGGAAAAAATGCTGCTGTTATTACGGCAGGGCAAAATCAGCAAATGGTTCAGCGGTATAGGGCAGGAAGCCATTGCCGTGGGCGCTGCCCTGGCTATGGAAAAGGATGAATGGATCATGCCCTTGCACCGTAACCTGGGTGTGTTTACTACGCGTAATATGCCACTGAGCAAACTTTTGATGCAATGGCAGGGTGCAAAAAACGGCTATAGCAAAGGCAGGGAAAGAAGTTTTCATTTCGGCAGCAGGGAACACCACATCTGCGGAATGATCTCCCACCTTGGGCCGCAGATGGCTGTAGCAGATGGAGTAGCACTGGCATATCAATTAAGAAAAGAAAATAAAGCAGTGCTTGCTTTTTGTGGCGAAGGCGCTACCAGCGAAGGCGATTTTCATGAAGCATTGAATATTGCAGCCGTATGGGACCTCCCTGTTATTTTTTTAGTCGAAAACAACGGGTACGCACTAAGCACACCGGTGCAGGAACAATTCAGGTGCGAAAGCATTGCCGGCAAAGCGAAAGGCTATGGCATGGAAGGGATCCAGATTGACGGTAACAATATTCTTACCGTATACGATACGATAAAGGGAGTAAGGGAATACTGCATTGAGCGTCAGAAACCTTACCTGGTGGAATGCATGACCTTTCGTATGCGTGGCCATGAAGAAGCAAGCGGTACAAAATATATACCGGAAGCATTATTTGCAACGTGGGAACCTAAAGATCCCGTGCATAATTTTGAACAATGGCTGCTGCAGGAAAACATATTAACCACCACCGATATTGAAAGCATCAAAACGGAATTCAAAACCTACATTGATGCCGAAACAGAAAAAGGATTTGCCCATACCGCTATTGTTCCGTCAACGCAGGAAGAGGTGGATGATGTGTATGCAGAACGGATAACATTCGGAGGTTTTACCACAGCCATTATAGACAACGATGCAGCGCTTGAAAACGCCCGCTTTAATGTACGGGAAAAGCGGTTCGTAGATGCCATTTCCGAGGGCATATACCAGAGCATGCTCACCCATGATAACCTTATCCTGATGGGGCAGGACATTGCAGCATACGGAGGCGCCTTTAAAGTAACAGAAGGCTTACTGAATAAATTTGGTAAAGACCGGGTGCGCAACACACCCTTATGTGAAAGCGGGGTTATAGGCGCCGCATTAGGATTGAGCATTGAAGGATTCAAAAGCATTGTGGAAATGCAGTTCGCCGATTTTGTAACGGCAGGGTTTAACCAGATCGTAAATAACCTGGCTAAAATACATTACCGCTGGGGGCAGAATGCCGACGTGGTGATCCGGATGCCTACGGGTGCGGGTGTGGGCGCAGGGCCCTTTCATTCGCAAAGCAATGAAGCCTGGTTTGTGCATACACCCGGTTTAAAAGTAGTGTATCCTTCCAATGCCATGGATGCAAAAGGATTATTGATAGCGGCGGTGAATGATCTTAACCCCGTGATGTTCTTTGAGCACAAAGCACTATACCGCAGCATAAGCGGACCGGTGCCGGAAGAAAACTATGAAATACCGATCGGTAAAGCGCGGTGGGTGGAAGAAGGCGAAGACATTTCCATCATAACCTACGGGGCAGGCGTACACTGGGCGCTGGAATATGCCGCCCAACATATGGATACATCGTTCGACATCCTTGATCTGCGCACCCTGCTGCCCTTGGATTACGATGCCATCCGCGATTCCGTTTCACGCACCGGCAGGATACTCATCTTGCATGAAGATACTTTAATGGGTGGCATAGGGGCGGAGATCAGCGCCTGGATTCAGGAAAATTGCTTTTCCCTGCTGGATGCCCCCGTTATGCGCTGCGCTTCTTTGGATACACCCGTACCTTTTAATGCTGAGCTTGAAAAGAACTTTCTTGCCAAATCCCGTCTGCACCAGTATGTTCAGCAGTTGATGCATTATTAAACGTTAATGCGCTTCCAGCCAGTTCTCTCCTTCGCCTATTTCCGCCACAACGGGCACATCGTTGGGCAGGATCATAGCGGTTTGCATGGAGTCAATGATCATTGCCTTTAATTCAGCGGCTTCTTCCCTCAGCGCGTCAAAGATCAGTTCATCATGTACCTGCAGGATCATCCTGCTCTGCATCTTTTCTTTTTTAATTGCGGCATACACTTTTTGCATGGCGAGCTTGATCATATCCGCCGCGCTGCCCTGTATAGGCGAATTAATGGCGTTTCGCTCGGCAAAGCTGCGCACGGTAAAATTAGCCGAATTGATATCCCGCAGCCAGCGCTTACGTCCCATCAGCGTTTGTACGTAACCGTTTTCGCGGGCAAAATTGATGGTATCATCCATATACCTGGTAATGCCTGCAAACTCTCTTTTATAATTGTCAATGATCTCCTTTGCTTCGGTACGGCTGATACCCAGGTTATCTGCCAGCCCAAATGCACCCTGCCCGTAAATGATACCAAAGTTTACACTTTTGGCTTTATACCGCTGCTCCTTGGTTACCGCAAGCTCTTCAACGCTATATACTTTTGCCGCTGTAGCCGCATGAATATCTTTACCATGCCGGAATGCATCACACATGGCAGGATCGCCGCTAATAGCCGCCACAATGCGCAGCTCAATCTGCGAGTAATCGGCAGAAAGCAATATATGCCGGTCATCCCGCGGCACAAAGGCCTTCCTGATCTCCCTGCCCCTGGCTGTTCTTACGGGTATGTTCTGCAAATTGGGATTATTGCTCGCCAGCCTCCCGGTAACGGCCACTGCCTGGGCGTAGGTAGTGTGCACCCTGCCTGTTTTGCGGTTAACCAATTGCGGCAAAGCGTCTACGTAGGTGGATTTCAGTTTGGTCAGCTCGCGGTAAGCTAAAATATCTTCTACAATCTTACTGCTTTGCGCCAGCTTCAGTAACACATCTTCACCCGTGGCATATTGTCCTGTTTTTGTTTTTTTGGCTTTGGGATCTAACCGCAGCTTTTCAAAAAGCACTTCTCCCAATTGTTTTGGGGAAGCCAGGTTAAACCGAACGCCGGACTGCTGGTATACATTTTCTTCTGCCTGCTTCGCTTCTTTTTCCAGTTGGGCAGCATATTGGTTTAAAAAATCCGCATCAATCCTTACGCCTTCAAACTCCATAGCGGCAAGCACTTTTACCAGCGGATTTTCTACTTCATAAAAAACCTTATCTACTTCTTTCGCTTTCAGTTCGGGCTCCAGCGCCAGTTTCAACTGCAGGGTGATGTCTGCGTCTTCAGCGGCATACTCCGTTATCTTTTCCAACTCAACATCCCGCATATTGCCCTGCTGCTTACCTTTTTTCCCGATCAGCTCTTCAATGTGCACCGGTTCATAACCCAGATACTGCGCGCTCAGTAAATCCATGCCCCGCTTTCCATCGGGCTCAATTACATAATGCGCCAGCATGGTATCAAACAGCCCGCCCTCTATTTCTATCCCATACCATTTTAAGACCAGCATATCGAACTTAATGTTCTGCCCTATCCATGTGATATCCTTTTTGGAAAACAAAGGCTGGAAATGATTAAGTACAGCCAGTGTTTTTTCCCTTTCGGGCGGGCAGGGAATATACCAGGCCTCACCGGGTATCCACGAAAAGCTCAATCCAACAAGTTCCGTATCATTTGCATCCAGTCCCGTTGTTTCCGTATCGAAACATATTTCGCGCTGCACTAATAACTTTTGTACAAAGGCTTCCAACTCCTGCTCCTCTTTTATGGCAGTATAGGAATGCGGCGTGTTATGAATATTCTTTCCTTCGGGCAAAGCGTCCGTAGAAACCGCTTCGTCATCTGTTGATTTTTTTTCAGGAGGCGTACTTGCTGCAACAGCCTGCACCTCTGTATTTCGGAACAGGTCGGTTTGTACAACCCCTGTTGTATTTTTCTCACGCCCGTTCCTGGCGGCAACAGGCAATGCTTCTCCCAAAATCCTTTGCGCTATGCTGCGGAACTCCAGGCTCGTAAATACGTCCATTAGCAGTTCCCGGTTCCAGTCTTTTAATTTAAAATCGGCTTCGTGAAAAGTGACCGGCACACTCGTTATAATAGTAGCCAGCTTTTTACTCAGTATGGCCGCATCTTTTCCGTTTCTTATCTTTTCCCCCAGCGCACCTTTTATGCCACCGGCATTCTCAAGGATATTTTCTAAGGTTCCGTATTCAGCCAGTAATTTAGCCGCTGTTTTTTCACCCACACCTGCAATACCCGGAATGTTGTCTACCGCATCCCCCATCAACCCCAATACATCTATTACCTGATCCACCGTTTTGATATTCCATTTGGTACATATTTCCTCCGGTCCCATTATTTCCACATCACCGCCCTGGTAACCGGGCTTATAAATTTTTATTTTATCGCTAACCAACTGTCCGTAATCTTTATCGGGCGTTACCATAAATACTTCGTACCCCGTATTGGCCGCCTGTATGCTTAACGTGCCGATAATATCATCCGCTTCATACCCATCGAGCTCAATTACGGGAATATTGAACCCCTGTATAATACGTTTAATGTCGGGTAAAGCGCTTAGCAGATCTTCAGGCGCTTCCTGGCGGTTGGCTTTATAGTCCGCAAAATCAGTATGGCGTTCCGTGGGGGCGTGCGTATCAAAACACACGGCCATGTGAGATGGCTTTTGGTTGTTGATCAGCTCCACCAGTGTATTGGTAAACCCAAACTGGGCATTGGTATTACGCCCCTTCGACGTAATGCGCGGATTACGGATCAATGCATAATAAGCGCGGAAAACCAGCGCCATAGCATCTAAAAGAAATAACCTTTTACTCATGCCGCTAAGGTAATTGTTTTGGATTTGAGATTTGAGATTTATGCAGGTTACATGTTTCAGGTTGCAGGGTTCATGGGAAATTCGTTGCAACCCGGGCTTATCGTTTATTATTTATGGTTTGTAGTTTATGGTTGTATTTCGCTTCGGATTTAGGATTTCCGGCTTCGGATTTGAAATTTATCCGCCCCGGCGGACAGGCCTGCCTGCCGGCAAGTTTGGTTCTTGTGATTTGGTTATTTAAACGCTCAGCGCTTCCTCCTAAAACCTTGTTCCCAAAAAATGCGGGAGCATCTTACGCCAGGTGGGCCAATCGTGTGAAATGTCTTCACCCCATATATCCAGCTCATGCGGTATTCCCTTATCGTGCAGCACACCCGAAAACCGCCGGTTGGCCTGCGGGTCTTCATAGGCGCCGCTGCCCGTAGCGATAATAATTTTACCTTCCCTTATACGGCTGAGATACCAGTCGTCTGTAAGATTGGGTATATAATGTATGGGGGAATTGTAGTATACCTGTTCATCATAATACCCGTTGCTGTATTCCGTAAGATCATATACACCGCTCATGGCGATGGTTCCGTTAAAAAGATCAGGACGTTTCAGGAAGAGGTTCATGGAATGCAGGGCGCCGAAAGATGCGCCGCTTATGATTACCGGTGTTTCCCATGAAGTATGATTTTTAATAAATGGAATCACTTCATTAAAAACATACTCGTTGAACTGGTTGTGCCGTATGCCTTTATGCGCTCCTTCCATATCCCTGTTCAGCCAGCTCTCATTATTCATGCTGTTAATGGAAAACACTTTTACTTTTCCTTCATTTATAAAAGGGGCAATAGCATCAATCAACTGAAAACGCTCATACTCTAAGTAATCGGCTGCCGCGGTGGGCACCAGCAATAAGACAAATCCGTAATGACCGTATGTAACAACAGGCATTTCTTTTCCCAGCGCGTGGCTGTACCATGAAGTGAGTTCTCTCTTCATACGATTATTATTGTGTTAGCGCAAGCTAATCCTTTAAACATTCCAATCACTGCTCCTGCGCTCATTCCAGCACGCCTTCTTTGATTTCCGTCCACAGATCCCTGTAACATTGCGCCGCATAACCCGACCGGGCGTATGTTTCAATAGGCGCTTTGTGTATGCCCATTTTTTCTACGTCCGAAAGGTAAGGGATATAGTTCTCAAAAAACTTTTTGTCCTTATACAGGGTCTCCATGATCTCATTATGCATATTCTTTCTCAGGTCGGCCATTGTAAAAAAGCACATCATTTTCGACAATTCAATATTCTTTTCTTTAAAATAATCCTTTACCATATTGTAGGTACGGATAGAAAGCGTAGTGGGTATTACCGGCATCAATACAATATCCGCGGCATTAAAAATATTTTCCGATAACACAGAAAACCCGGGCGGACAATCTATAAAAACAAAATCATATACTTTATTCAATGGCTGGAGAATGCTTTTCAGCCTCTTTTTAGAAGACTTCATTTCTTCCAGGATCACATCAAAACTTTTAGCGGAAAGATCGGCCGGGATAATATCTAAGTTTTCATAATCCGTAGCCATGATCGCTTCTTCGAGATCAGCATCTTTTTCAATCAGCTTTTTGATGCCGCCCTTGTGTTTGGGTTTAGACTGGTAGTAAAAGCTGGCGGAACCCTGCGGATCAATATCCCAAAGGAGGGTTTTATAACCGTCCTGCGCGGCCAAATAAGCAAAATTTACACAGGAAGCTGTTTTGCCTACGCCTCCTTTCAAATTGTAGAGTGCAATGGTAACCATACAATAAATATATCATTTTTCCGCTATTGATGGAAAGCGGGAAGGGAATTATTGCCTGTACTGCTCTGTTTCGCAATTTTTTTTTGCGGATAAAATGCTCTGTATCATCAGGGCCAACGATGCCAAATCCCTTGTGGCATTAAAAAAATGAATGGGAAATTATTAAAGTGTGGGAATACGCACCAAAGCCCACCAAACGGGAAAAACTGCTCAATCTATTAAAGAAAAGTGCTTCATAAGAGGCTGTCTCAAAAGGACCGGTATAGAAGATCTGCTACTAAGGCACAAGCACAAAGTCCTGGTCTTCAGGTTTTATTTTCTTCGTGTTTTCGTGCCTTCGTGGCAAAATATTACTTTTGAAACAGCCCCTTATTATATTGGACAGGAACGCATAAGGCTTATGATAAAATTGATGCTAAAAATATAGCGTATGTTAAAACCCATTAAAACAAATAAGGAATACGAAGCAGCCCTGCAGCGTATATATGAACTGATGCAAAAAGAGCTTAAAGCCGGAAGCAAACGCTCCGATGACCTGGAGGTGCTTTCCATACTGGTGGAGTCTTATGAAAAAAAGCATTATCCCATACCGCCGCCCCATCCTATAGAAGCCATTAAATTCCGGCTGGAGCAAATGGGGACAGATGAAAAAGAGCTGACCAGCATTTTGGGTGGACGCAGCCGCAAATCGGAAATACTGAGTGGCCGCAGAAAACTCTCGCTCAATATGATCCGGGAATTGCATGATAAACTGGATATCCCCGCAGAAACATTAATAGCCGCATACTAACAAAGTGAAATATTAATAAGGAATGTTCAGTCACTTACTTGTTCTCATTATAGCCTGGATGTAAGGAAATTGCCGGCTTTTTTACTTCGGGGAAGATGATGAATATTACTTTAAATTGTGGGGAGTAATTTAAAAACACATGAAAGAAGTCCAAAAATTATGGACGAGAGATGAATTAATATTGGCAATTAACCTGTATTGCAAATTGCCTTTTGAAAAGTAATTTTTTTAAACCATGAATATCAAATTCAGTTACCTCTATCGAGATGGCTCGAATTATAAACAATATAATGAGGTAATCTTTTCAAATCCTAATGCAATTAACGTTCTGTATATTTATCAAGCAATAAAGCAACATTTGATTAGTGGGCAATGGTTTGTTGCGAAAGATTGGGCATTACCGGATATGCACTTCAAAGAATATTTTCCGGACGCTGAGATTGATCATGATTGGCACGAATTCGAAGAGGTTGAGGAAACCCAAAGTGACCCCACGCAAGATGAAACAATTGATCATTTTCTTTCGGTGATTGCAAATGCAAAAAAATGGGAATACAAATATTGAATGGACGCACCGTTTGGTGCCTTCGCCAGACAGAAGATGATATTACCGCATTGATATAAAAGCAACAATTCGTGTACATAAAAACTTTAAGGTATGAATGGCAAAACATATTCATTATGCGAAGCTGTAGCAGACATCGCTTATATTGCCTCTAAGGAGAATTATGAAACGGCCGATAGCAGAAAAATGATTTGCCAATTTATTGAATGGGCACAAGAATTTGAATACATGCATAAGGACGTTAAATGGGGAGTAAATTTTCCTCCGGAATACATTGATTCAATAAACCATTTTACAATATTTAAAATTAAGCAATGGCGAAATTTGTAACTTTCGCCCAAGCTAATGAGTTTGCTAAAAATTAATTGGTTGTGATTAGGAAATTTGTAGGTTCTGATTATTTCATTATGGTTTAAAGGAATAATTTTTATGGCTTGGTCAAAAGATGAAGTTAGGTTAATAGTGAAGGATTATTTTGAGATGCTCCTCCTCGAACTGTCACGCCAAAATTATAATAAATCCGAACACAGGGCCTCTCTCATTCCATTTTTAAATGAAAGGACAAAAGGCTCTGTTGAATTTAAACATCAAAACATAAGTGCTGCATTAATAAATATGGGACTTCCCTTTATCAAAGGGTATAAACCACGGTTTAATTTTCAGCAAACTTTAGTTGAAGAAATAAAACATTTTATAAATGAAAATCAAATCTCCCTTGAAAAGGAGTTCGAACGATTCTCTAATGATGTAATTACAACTCAACCATATAGAGGTTTTGATTTCAAGAATTTTTTAAATGAAGAAGATGTAATATCCCAAGTAAAAGAAGATGAGCCAACTTACATGGCAATGAAGATCAATTATCTTGAAAAGGAGCAAAATAACCGATCCCTTGGCTCTGCTGGAGAAGAGTTGGTAATTGAATATGAAAAATGGCGTTTAACAATGGCAGGCAAAGAAAGCTTTGCTGATAAAGTGGAATGGATAGCAAAAGATAAAGATGATGGTGCAGGATTTGATATCCTTTCAAAAAACAATAACGGATCAGATAGATATATAGAGGTAAAAACCACAAAACTTTCAAAAGAAACACCTATTTTTTTAACAAAAACCGAATTAAGTTTTGCTACCTTAAAAGAAAGCAACTTCTATCTGTATCGTGTTTTTGATTTTGCCTCAGTCCCTCAATTTTTTATGAAGCATGGTAAGTATGAAAGTTTTTGTCAGCTTCAGCCACAAACTTTTAAAGGATATTTTTAAGAATTGGAATTATTTGCGCGCCGCGTCTGTCAGTCCAAATGAAAAACAGGGAACAAAGCCATGCGACAACTCATTTTCGTATCCCATCAACCCGGCGTTTGAAACGATACATGGCAAAAGGATGTACACGTTATAACTAACCCCGGTATGCCGGGCGAAACGAAACGCTATTATCCGCAGTTCGCCAACCTGCACCGGATCAATAGCCTTTCTTCATCTCATCCAGCTTCTTCTGCATGGTAAACATTTCATCCCTTAACCGGGCGGCTTCCATGAAGTCGAGGTCTCTGGCAGCCTTTTCCATTTCTTTTTTAATTTTTGAGATGGCTTTTTCCATTTGCGGAACGGTGTGATAGGTTTCCTGGTCTTCCGCGGCAACAGTTACCAGGTCTTCATCGGGGGCCACTGCATAAGGCTTGTTTACATCATAGCCCTTAATATCCAGCACCGATGTTTGCGCAAATACCTGCTCCTTTGATTTTATTACGGTTGCTGGAGTAATATGATGCTCAATATTATAAGCGACCTGTTTTTCCCGGCGACGATCCGTTTCATCAATGGTACGCTGCATGCTTTCCGTCATCTTATCCGCATAAAAAATAACCAGCCCGTCTACGTTTCTCGCCGCACGTCCCGCCGTTTGGGTCAGTGATTTTTCATTACGCAAAAAACCTTCCTTATCAGCATCCAATATGGCTACCAGCGATACTTCCGGCAGATCAAGCCCCTCACGCAGCAGGTTAACCCCCACCAGCACATCTATTTCCCCAAGCCGTAACTGGCGCAATATTTCTACCCGCTCCAGGGTATCTACTTCACTGTGTATATATTTGGATTTCACATTGATGCGATGGAGGTATTTATCCATCTCTTCGGCCATGCGTTTGGTTAAGGTAGTTACCAGCACCCGGTCGCCCTTTGTTATCCTTTTATCTATTTCATCTAAGAGGTCATCTATCTGGTTCACGCTTGGCCGTATTTCAATGGGAGGATCAAGCAACCCGGTAGGCCGTACCACCTGCT
Source organism: Agriterribacter sp. (assembly GCF_035445465.1). Lineage (NCBI taxonomy): Bacteria > Pseudomonadati > Bacteroidota > Chitinophagia > Chitinophagales > Chitinophagaceae > Agriterribacter > Agriterribacter sp. Next base: position 27,529 of record NZ_DAOMQT010000021.1, on the reverse strand, counting down.
CTACCACCACACCACCGGTTTTTTCCAGCTCATAATCGCCCGGTGTGGCCGATACATATACCGTTTGGTTCAGCATAGATTCAAATTCATGAAAGTTCAGCGGGCGGTTATCCATTGCCGATGGAAGCCGGAAGCCATAATCAACCAGTACTAATTTCCGGCTCCTGTCGCCGCCATACATGCCGCTGATCTGCGGAACGGTTTGATGGCTTTCGTCAATGACGCACAAAAAATCCTCAGGAAAATAATCTATCAAACAGAATGGCCGCGTACCCGGCGCCCGCCGGTCAAAAAACCTGGAATAATTTTCAACCCCGTTACAATAGCCCAGCTCACGGATCATCTCCACATCATAATTCACCCGCTCGCTCAGGCGTTGCGCTTCTATGTATTTACCCTCCCTTTTAAAATATTCCACCTGCCTGTCCATTTCATCCTGTATTTCATACAGCACCTGCTGCAACTGGTCTTTGGGAGCCAGGTAAAGGTTGGCAGGAAAGATAGCCGCGTTTTCTACCGTGCTGATCCGTTTGCCGCTGCTGATCTCCAGCGTTTCTATGGTCTCTATTTCATCTCCAAAAAAGCTGATGCGGTAACCATAGTCCATATAGGGCAGGTTAATATCTACCGTATCGCCTTTCACCCTGAAATTTCCCCGGTTAAAGTCGCCCTGGCTGCGGCTATATAACGAATTTACCAACGCATGTAAAAATCCCTGCCGGCTGATCACCTGTCCCTGGTGAATGCGGATGATGCCATTCGCAAATTCAGCGGGATTACCAATACCATATATGCAGCTTACCGAAGCCACTACAATAATATCACGCCTTCCGCTCAGTAACTGTGCTGTAGCCTGCAGGCGCAGCTTATCCAGCTCCTCGTTGATGGAAAGATCTTTTTCAATGTAGGTATCACTCACCGGCATGTATGCCTCGGGCTGGTAATAGTCGTAATACGACACAAAGTATCCCACTGCATTTTCAGGAAAGAATTGTTTAAACTCACCATACAACTGGGCAACCAAAGTTTTATTATGCGTAAGCACCAGCGTGGGGCGCTGTACATTTTGTATTACGTTGGCCATGGTAAAGGTTTTACCGGAACCCGTAACGCCCAGTAAAACCTGGTCCGCCTCTCCTTCCAGGATGCCCTCTGTCAACTGGCGAATGGCTTCCGGCTGATCGCCGGCAGGCGTATATGATGAATGTAACCGGAAAGACATATTATTTTTATTCAGCAGACAGACTGATAATTTTTGCAGGGCCTTCGGTGTTCAGGTAAAAATTATCAAAGCCATTTTCAAATATTTCGTTAAGGTATTTCATGGAGAAGGACATTATTTTATCCGCGCCCTCCTGGGGCGTTATATTTTCAAGCGTATCAGGTCCATTCGCTTCTTTATAATCCCGCATCCCTAACTGGAACGAGGCAATTTCGGCAGTTTTATTTAAATAGGCGCTATGGGCTATTGTTTCCTGCTCTTCTCTAAAGGGTTCGCTGTATTCCAGATAATCTTCATCCGCATCGTACTGGATAATATCTTTTATGCCAAACCGCTTTGACTGTGCCATAAGAAAATCTTCCAGTTCAACAGCATCGTTCAACAGCGGGGATTCCTCCTCACCGGCGTCATCTTCTTCCTCTTCATCATTTCCTAAAGCCGCATTATCAATAACATCAATGCCCAAAGATACCAATTGCAATAGCAGCCTGTATTGCTTGTTGGTCAGTTCAATTTTTTGCATATTTATCGTTTATACCTGCAAAGATAAGCTGATCCTTGTTCCTGAAATTCCAGTGTGTTGTTTATCTGAATTTCACCCAAACATATTCGTCTGTGATCTTATCATTTTTGATTGCCGATTTTTGCTGCACCGCTTCAAGATGGAAACCGTTTTTCTCCAGCACCTTCATAGACGCTTTATTATATTCGAACACCCGGGCATAAAGCCGGACGAGCCCCGGAAAATTTTCAAATGTATATTCCAGCATATGTTTTATTGCTTCGGTTGCAATACCTTTTCCCCAATATGGTTCTCCTATCCAATAGCCCAGTTCCGCGCTGATCCGCGAAATGTCATCCTGTAATTCAAGCCCTATGCATCCGGCAAGCTGCCCTTCGGCCTCAATTGCCAAAACATGCGGCGGATCCTGCTTCCGGCAATATTTTATAAATGCGGCAGCGTGCTGCATTTTATATGGATGCGGCAGCCGGTCCCTTACATTGTTCCATATCTTAATATTATTAGCCAGCTCAGCTAAAAGAAAACGGTCTTTTTTTTGCCAGGGGCGTAAAGTAACCTGCATGAACGCAAATTTTATAGCTTTCGTTTTATATAACCGCTGTAATCGGGTATTACAGCTTCATACACTTCATGCATAAGATGAGAGGTCATTAAAAAGTCTGAACTGGTTCTGTTGCTTGCTGCAGGGATATTCCAAACCACCGCCAGGCGGAGCAATGCTTTTACATCCGGATCGTGCGGCTGGGCTTCCATTGGATCCCAAAAAAAGATAAGCACGTCAACTTCCCCTGTGGCAATCATGGCTCCAATTTGCTGATCACCGCCCAATGGGCCGCTCAGTACCTGTTTTACAGGCCGGTCTAACCTTTCTTCAAGCAGTTTTCCTGTAGTGCCCGTAGCGATCAGCTCATGCCGCGCCAATACAGCCTTGTTAAACTCTGCCCATTCCATAAGGTCTTTCTTTTTATTATCATGTGCCACTAACGCTATGCGTTTACGGGCGCCTAAAATGCGGGAGGTTGTCATGCATACTGTTTTATGTGGGAAAAGTAAAACCCAATTAGTGATAAAGAAGAGCCTGACTCATTTATTAATTTTATCCCTGCAATAATAAGTCATATTTTTTACTACCTGATAGCTGTTAAGCACAGATTAAAAAAGCCGTTGAAAAATGAATTTCAACGGCCAGCCTTAATAACCGTCCATTATTAAAAAGGTGAATATTATGATGCCAACTGCAATTCCTTGATCTTTTCCCTGATCTTAGCTTCAATTTCATTTGCCAGTCCCGGGTTATCAATCAGCAACTGCTTTACGGAGTCCCGGCCTTGTCCCAGCTTATCCGTATTATAGCTATACCAGCTCCCGCTCTTTTGTATGATATTCATTTCAACCCCCATATCAATAATTTCACCGGCTTTTGAAATGCCTTCACCATACACAATGTCAAATTCGGCCGCACGGAAAGGGGGTGCTACTTTATTTTTTACTACTTTAACTTTTACGCGGTTACCCACGGCCTCATCTCCGTCTTTAATCTGCGCCATGCGCCTGATATCTAACCGCACTGATGCGTAAAACTTTAATGCATTACCACCCGTAGTGGTTTCGGGGTTGCCAAACATCACACCGATCTTTTCCCTTAACTGGTTAATAAAAATACATACCGTATTGGTTTTGCTGATGGTAGCCGTTAGTTTACGCAGGGCTTGCGACATCAGTCTCGCCTGCATCCCCATTTTACTGTCTCCCATTTCTCCTTCCAGCTCACTTTTAGGTACAAGTGCGGCTACAGAATCTATGACTACCACATCTAAGGCGCCGGAAAGAATCAGGCGATCCGCGATCTCAAGCCCCTGCTCACCATAATCGGGCTGGGAGATCAGCAGGTTGTCTATGTCCACACCCAGTTTTTGCGCATAAGCGCTGTCAAAAGCATGTTCCGCATCTATAATAGCGCATACTCCTCCTTTTTTTTGCGCTTCAGCAATGATATGTATGGCAATAGTGGTTTTACCCGAAGATTCAGGTCCATATATTTCAATAACCCTTCCCTTTGGCACACCACCAACACCTAAAGCCACATCTAATCCTATTGATCCTGTAGAAATAACTTCTATCTGCTGTACGCCTTTTTCATTCATCATCATTACACTGCCTTTACCATAGTCTTTTTCAATTTTGTCCATGGTTAGCTTGAGCGCTTTTAATTTTTCATTGCTTGACATAGTTGTATGAGGTTTTTATGTACTCAAAATTAACTGTTGGATGTAAAGATATATATAAACTTATTAACACTAACAAATTTAGTAAAAAAATACTAAAATTTTTTGTTTTACCTCAATGACTTTTAAAATCCGAAGACGGAAATCCGAAATCCGAAGGGAAATACAGCCGAAAAGAACCAGGAACCAAATCACAGGAACCAAACTTGCTACCGGCAGGCAGGCTTGTCCGCCGGGGCGGATAAATTTCAAAGCCGAAGGGGAAATCCGAAGCGAAATCCCAACTGTAAACTAAAAACAATAAACTACAAATTAAAAGGAGCATTCCCCCTATCATTAGCAGTAACCCACCTTATACCCTCATACCTTATACCTTATACCCTCATACCTCATACCTTTTACCTCATACCTCATACCTCATACCTCATGCCCCATCCAAAAAAAATACCCTCTCCGGAGAGAAGGTATTACTTTATTAAAAAAGATTACATATTAGTTTTTGCGGGAATTCTGACGGCGTTTACTCCAGTTGTTACCTGGTTTAAAGCCATTGCCTTCCTGGCTTCCTACCCTGTCCATAGCGCAACGGAAACCAACCGTGCTGCTGCCCTGCGTTTCATCCAGGAAGCGGCGTGTGCCCGGGCTTAACCAGAAAGCACGGTCGTTCCAGCTACCCCCTTTAATTACCCTAGCATGGTCGCTGATTAACGTGGTTTTCCCGTAGCCATAAGTAACCTGCGAGGCAGAGTCACCATCAAGATAGTCAATTACATTACCTCTCTGGTAGTTCCGGCGGTTCTTACTTTCTTCATCGGTAACAAATTCCTTTACCACCCTGCCCAAGCTATCTCTTTCAAATTCGCTATTTTCATTTTTCTTGAATTTTTCAAAGCGGTTACCACGGTAAGGATTGAAGTCATCATTATCTATGCTGGAAAGCGGACGGTATACGTCAGCCACCCACTCATTAACATTTCCCGACATGTTATATAAACCGAAGCCATTAGGATAAAAGGCATCTACAGGACCCGGTATGGAAGCGTTATCATTTAAACCGCCTGCCACGCCCATCATATCACCACTACCACGTTTAAAGTTGGCCAGGAACTTACCCTGCCAGCTTCCATGGCGTCCATCACGCAAGCCATTAACATTCTGGCTCCAGGAGTATACCTGTTTTTCTTTAATCAGCTCTTCGCCCGAACCATTAGACTTTTTCTTTGGTTTGGGGTTTTGATTGATATAGCCATAGGCGGCATATTCCCATTCCGCTTCAGTGGGCAGCCTGTAATTCGGCAGCATATATCCGTCTTCAAAAGTTACTTTTGTTCTGGGTCTGCCGTTAGCATCCATTAAAGGATTTTTCTTGGGTTTGCCGGGTTGCGGCTGGTATAAATCTTTCAGGTAAGCCTGTGTGTTAAAGTTTTCCTGTCCCTGCCCCTGTGTTGTTTTCAACTGGTTTTTATTGATGTATCCTTTTTCAACCAGTATTCTTTCATTTACCCTATCGCTGCGCCAAAGGCAAAAATCATTAGCCTGTTTCCAGCTTACACCCACTACCGGGTAATAATTATAGGAAGGATGACGGAAATAGTACTCTACCAGCGGCTCATTATATGCCAGCTCTTCTCTCCAAACCAGGGTATCAGGCCTGGCTGCTTCTACAACTGTAGCATACTGGGGATCATCAAATACAGATTCCAGCCAGTGCAGGTATTCGCGGTAATGCACGTTGGCAACCTCTGTTTTATCAATATAAAAAGAAGAAACGGTTACACGGCGAGGTATATTATTCCAGTCTCCCATTACATCCTCGTCTGTAGCACCCATAGTAAACGTACCCCCCTGTACAAACACCAGTCCGGGACCGGTATTTTGCTCTTTTTCCTTGGATACGTTGAAACCACCCATGTTTTTATCGTTGTAGTTCCAACCGGTTACGTCCGATTTCTCGAACTTCTTCTTGCCAAAAAGTCCATTTTTACATGAACTGAAAAGCAGGGCAACTGCAGATAAAAAAAGCAAACTCTTAAAATTCAGTAGTCTTTGCATTTTGCTGGATTTAAACTAAAAAAAGATAACGGGTATACACTCTAAATATTGTATTAAAAGAAAGCCACACCCTTCCTTTTAACAGGCCTAAAGCATGATTAACAACATGCAATTTAATTACTTTACAAAAATGCCGGAGGCCTTTTGTGTTTATTAAATGCTAAACTTACAAAACCCCAGCTATTATTAAGCCAAAGTGGTGAAAATCATAGGTAAAACAATATTTATTTTTTTACCCCGTTTGTAAGAGAAGGTTTAACTGAAAGGAGGCATGGTAATTGTTAAATCTGGCCGGTTTTGAGGGATGTTAACAATTTGAAGATGAAAAGCCCTGAAAAACAAAAAACACTGTCTTACTTTGCAAATCAATTTCATAACGTATTAAACGGAATTAGAATATTGAATAGAATGCTACTTTTTTATTCTTTTTCAATCAAACACAATTTCTGATGAAACATTCATTGAGGAGATTTTCTGGTACCTGCCTGCTGCTTTTAGGAATATCGGTTAGTTCCCTTGCGCAAAGTGCCGAACCGATCAATATTGTTACCACCGCGGTTCCTTTCCTGCGTATTTCACCCGATGCCCGTGCAGGCGGTATGGGAGATATGGGCATAGCTACCACACCGGATATCAACTCACAATTTTATAATGTTGCCAAGTACCCTTTCACTAAAAGCAGTGCCGGACTTGGACTTACCTATACGCCCTGGTTAAAGGACCTGGGATTAAATGATGTGTTCCTGGCATCTTTGGCCGGGTACTATAAATTTGATGAGCAACAGGCGATCTCTGCTTCACTGCGTTATTTTAGCCTGGGTAATATACAGTTCACAGATGCTTTAGGGAATGATCTGAATCAATTTAACCCGAGGGAGTTTGGACTGGACCTTGGCTATTCCCGTAAATTATCTGACCAGTTATCCTTAGGCGTAGCGCTGCGATATATTTATTCCAACCTTGCGGGTGGGGCATCTGCCAATGGATACTCCTATAAAGCAGGTACCGCCGTAGCCGGCGATATTGGATTGTATTACACAACAGCCAATGAAGAAGGACAGGGCTGGAATGTTGGCGCTGCCTTTACCAACCTGGGCTCCAAAATTTCATATACTTCCGACGCCAGCCAGCGGAATTTTATACCCGCTAATTTTGGTGTTGGCGTTGGGCATACCTGGGTTACCAACGAAGTACATAAAATAACGTTGAATGGTGAATTCAATAAATTGCTGGTACCGGCTCCGCCCGGAAGTAATGCAGATTCTGCCGACTATGCCAAGTATAACAGCGATGGCGTGGTAACCGGCTGGTTCAAGTCATTCAGCAATAACGCACTTGCCTACTCTGTTGGCGGTGAATATATGTATAACGACCAGTTTGCTTTAAGAGCAGGCTATTATGGCGAAAGCGCCAATATGGGAAAAAGAAGCTATGTTACCCTCGGCGTGGGTATCAATTACAATATTTTCGGGTTGAACTTTTCCTATCTTCTGCCTTCGGGTAACGGGGTAAACAGGAACCCGCTTTCCAATACCATCCGTTTCAGCCTCCTGTTTAACTTTGGCGGTGAACTGGAAACGGGAAGCGATTAAAACGGAAGCCCGGCTTATTTTTTTCAGGCCCGGCAGGTTTATACTACCTGTTGGGTCTTTCTTTTTATTTTAGCAAAAAAAAACATGTCGTACCGAATTGGATTAGGGGTGGATTTTCACCAGTTAGCCGAAGGAAAAAAATTATGGATCGGTGGTATTGAAATACCTCATCATAAAGGCTCCCTGGGACATAGTGATGCCGATGTACTGCTGCACGCCATTTGCGATGCCATGCTGGGCGCTTTAAGCTTAGGTGACATCGGCCTTCATTTTCCCAATACTTCCGCGGAGTTCAAAGATATTGACAGTAAAATTCTGCTGCAGCGCACTTATGCCATCATCCAAAAAGAAGGATATACCATCGTAAATATTGATTCCACCCTTTGCTTAGAACGGCCTAAAATAAATCCTTATGTATTAAAAATGCGCGAAACGATTGCCCAAATAGTGGAACTTACGGTTAAGGATGTTTCGGTTAAAGCTACCACCACCGAACAAATGGGTTTTGCCGGAAGGGAAGAAGGACTGGTGGCTTATGCAACGGTACTGCTGAAAAAGAAAATGTGAAAATGTGGAAATGTGCCCCCTGTAGCGAAGCGAAGTAGTAGGTCAGTCCAAAAGAATTATCCTCCATCTCCGGTATTAGGGGATTGCTTCAACCCTTAAAAAGTATTACACATCATTCAGATCAGTTTAGGGTCTCGCAAGGACGTCCAAATCCGAAGCCGGAAAAGGCCCGTCTTTGCGAGGCGTAAGCAAATGCCGGAACTTTGAGAAACTATGCACGCCGAAGCAAGCCCATTGAAGCGCAGCGGAGTAGTAGGCCAATTCAAAGAATTATCATCCATCTCCGGTATTAGGGGATTGCTTCGACCCTTAAAAAGTATTACACATCATTCAGATCAGTTTAGGGTCTCGCAAGGACGTCCAAATCCGAAGCCGGAAAAGGCCCGTCTTTGCGAGGCGTAAGCAAATGCCGGAACTTTGAGAAACTATGCACGCCGAAGCAAGCCCATTGAAGCGCAGCGGAGTAGTAGGCCAATTCAAAGAATTATCATCCATCTCCGGTATTAGGGGATTGCTTCGACCCTTAAAAAGTATTACACATCATTCAGATCAGTTTAGGGTCTCGCAAGGACGTCCGAAACCGGAAGTTCGAAATCCGAAGTGAAATGCAACTGTAAACCATAAACTACAAATAAAAAAATCCGGAGATTCATCTCGTCATAGCAGTTACTCACCTGAAAGCTGATCGCCGATAGCCCACACAAAACACCAATATCTACACCAATAATCTTATTTTTGCCGCATGTCAGCAACACTTACGGTTAAGATCATTAACCAATCCAGCAATCCGCTCCCCGCATATGCTACTCCCGGAGCATCCGGCATGGATATCCGTGCCTTTATTTCATCGCCGGTTGTTTTGCAGCCTATGGAGCGCTCATTGATCCCCACGGGACTTTTTGTTGAAATACCCCAGGGGTATGAGATACAGGTTCGCCCACGTAGCGGATTAGCGGTAAAGCAGGGCATCACCTGCTTAAATACGCCGGGTACCATAGATTCGGACTACAGGGGTGAAATAAAGGTTATACTCATTAACCTTTCCAATGAACCTCAAAGCATTCAACCGGGAGACAGGATCGCTCAAATTATTGTACAACGGATAGAAACAGCCCAATGGGAAGCGGTGGAAAATATAAGCGTAACCTCCAGGAATGAAGGCGGTTTTGGCCATACCGGGAAAAATTAATTCAGCTAAAAAGCACTCATGCGGTTTATTCTCACCATAGCTTTCTTTATTGCTGTGTTATGCAGTTGCCGAAGCTCCAAAAAGCTGCAGTCGGCTATTACCAAGAAAGATACGCTTGTTACCGTTCTCGTTAATCCCGCGGCAACCGATTCTGCCAGGCTGGTGCATGAAACTTTTGAAAAAATAAGGGCTAATCATATTGATTTCGAAACCTTTTCTTCCAAAATAAAAGTGCAGTATAAAGACAACAAGCAACGAAATTACGACTTCAACGCTTTTGTGCGTATTCAAAAAGACAGTATTATATGGCTATCTATCAACGCCGCGTTCGGCATTGAAGCTTTCAGGGTTTTTATTACACCGGATAGTGTAAAAGTGATGGATAAGTTAGATAAAAATGTGCAGTACCGGTCTGTGGAATATATCAGGGAGATTGTGCAGTTGCCGGTTGATTTTTATACCTTACAAAATCTTATCGTAGGCAATCCCGTATACTTAGACAGCACACAGGTGCTCATGTACAGGGAAAGGGAAAGTTCGGTTTCTCTTTCTACCATGGGTGATTTTTTTAAACAATTACTGTCCATCAGAAAGAACGATTATGCCGTGCTGCACAGCAAGCTGGATGATGTGGATCCGGGGCGCAGCCGTACTGCCGACTTCTCCTACAATGATTACATTATTGCCAGCGGAAGGCTTTTTTCCACGAACAGAAAAATTATCGTGGCAGAAAAAACAAGATTAGACGTAAGTCTTGAATACAAGCAGGTGGAATTTGATAAGCCCCTCAGCTATCCTTTTAATATACCGCGTAATTATACCATTCAGTAATTTTAACAAAACGCAGTACAATCACATGCATATACCATCGTTATTTGCAGTATAAATCATATAAAATCTCCAGCATGCGCAAATTCTTTTTCTTACTGTTCGTGTTTCTTTGTGGCTTCCAGGTTATGTCATCACAAGCCCAGTCTAAAGATGAATTAGAAAGTCAGCGCAAACAAATACAACAGGAAATCGAAGATTTAAGGAAATCGCAAAGCGCTATTCAGAAAAACAAAAAGGAGAGCCTGGGTCAACTGGCACGCATACGTAACCTCATTAAAAAAAGAGACGCGATTATAGAGACCATTAACAGGCAGGTGCAACTGATCAATGATGATATTAACACCAATAACCGGGAAATAGGACGTTTAAAAAATGAGCTCGATACCCTAAAAGTGCAGTATGCCAGAACGATCGAATACGCTTACAAGAACAGGAGCAGCTACGATATGCTTAATTTCATCTTTTCGGCTGTAAGCTTTAATGACGCCATCAAAAGGGTGGCTTACCTGAAAGCATACCGCGAATACAGGGGAAAGCAGGTAGACAACATTTACCAAACCCAGTTGCTGTTAGCACAAAAAAACGAGACGCTTGCTGCAAACAAAACCCTCAAAACACAAACCCTTGCCGAACAAAGCCAGCAAATGAAAAAGCTGGAAGAGGAAAAAAAACAAAAAGACGCGGTGGTTTCCAGCCTGAAGCTTAAGGAAAGAGAGCTGGATAAACAACTCACTTCCAAAAGAAAATTAGAGAACAATATCAGGAACTCCATTGCCGCTATTATTAAAAGAGAAATAATGGAGGCGGAAAGGGCGGAAAAAGCAAAACGTGACGCTGCCGCCAAAGCGGCGGGAACAACAGCAAAAGCGGCTGCCCCTGCTGCCAGCACCAGTTCACGTGCAGCCAATAAGCTGGAGAACACACCGGAGGTTACCGCCGTTTCCGTGGGATTTGAAAATAATCGCAGGAAGCTCCCCTGGCCCGTTGCCAAGGGCGATATAACCGGCCCCTTCGGCAGGCACAAAATAGAAGGTACCCGTTTATTTGAAGATAATATCGGCGTATACATTCAAACCAATATCGGCGCACCTGTAAAGGCCGTATATGAAGGAACGGTATCATCCGTACATAGTTTCGGCCCTGTTTCCGCTGTAACCATACGGCATGGTAAATACCTTACTACTTACTACAACCTCACAGGTATAAGCGTAAATAAAGACCAGGAAATAAAACTGGGTCAGGTAATTGGCAAAGCCGCCGAATCGGAAGATGAAGACGGCATAGGCAAAGTACTTTTTGTTGTTACTGTTGTGGTGGGTAATAGCCCCAAATATCTTAACCCCGAAGACTGGATCAAGCCCAGGTAGCCATAACTTTACGGGGGTGTTCAATTAATCATTTTGCCGCAGATGTGCAGATTTAACCTACACATCTGCGGCATTCTTTATCTGAAATTACCCGCTATGCTTCACTAAAATTCCATTAGCTTACACCAAAATAAAACGATATGTCATTTAGCGGAAAAACTGTTTTTATTACAGGCGGCAGCAGGGGCATTGGTAAAGCTATAGCTTTGCGGTTAGCCAGAGAAGGCGCACAGGTGGCAATAGCTGCCAAATCGGTAGAGGAAAATCCTAAGCTCGGCGGAACAATTTTTTCGGCAGCAAAAGAAATAGTGGAAGCGGGCGGACAAGCGCTACCCATTCAGTGTGATATACGGTTTGAAGACCAGATAGACAATGCCGTAAACAAAACCATCGAGGTATTTGGCGGGATAGACATCCTTATTAATAACGCTTCGGCCATATCGCTTACCCCTACGGAAAAAACAGATCCCAAACGCTTTGATCTTATGCATGACATTAATGTGCGGGGTACTTTTTTTGTAAGCAGGGCCTGTATCCCCCACTTGCGGAAAGGGAACAACCCGCATATCCTCAATTTATCGCCCCCGCTTAACATACAGCCCAAATGGTTTGGCAATCATCTTGCCTATACGCTTAGTAAATACAATATGAGCATGATCGCAATGGGACTCGCTGAAGAATTAAAAAAGGATAAGGTAGGCGTTAACGCGCTTTGGCCACGAACCACCATCGCTACCGCCGCAGTGCAAAATTTACTGGGCGGAGATACCTTGATCAAAATGAGCCGTACGCCTGAAATCATTGCCGATGCGGTGTATTACATTTTATCCCGTTCTTCCGAAAGCTGCACGGGTAATTTTTTTATTGATGAAGAAGTGTTGGCACAGGAAGGTATAACGGATCTTGAAAAATACAGCGTGGTACCCGGAGCGAAATTGTATACCGACTTGTTTTTGTAACAGATAAGCTCCTTACACAGCCGCCCGTGCTTATTTTGCCTTTTCTCAGATAAGTTAGTATTTGTGAAATCGTTTCAAATACTACCATTCTTATGTAAATTGAAAGGAACGGTTTTCTTTTGCGGATGTATACATAGCCAGCACAATTTCCACTGCTTTGCGGGCTTCTTTTCCATCAATTTCAAAAGGTTTGCCTGTTTCAACGGCGGCAATAAATGCGGCAATATTTTTTGCATGCAGCTCAAACGGAATAGCCGAAGGATTGGAAGCGCCTCCGCCGCCATCCGTTGTGGCGTATTGGGTACGGATTTGAGCGTCTTCTCCTGTTTCTTCTGCAAACTGCCAAACCTTAACGCTGTTATCTTCTAATATAACCGTTCCTTTCGTTCCGGTTATGGTTATACGGCGAAGCTGACCGGGGAAAGAAGCAGTAGAGCCATACACCGAGCCCAGCGCTTTATTTTTGAATCGCAGGATAGCGGTTGCGGTATCTTCAGCTTCAATGTGATGCCCCAGCGTTGCGGTATACGCGTGCAGTGAATCAATTGGACCCATAAGATATTGCAGCAGGTCTACCATGTGAATCGTTTGGTTCATCATGGCGCCTCCTCCGTCTAAGGCCAGCGTACCGCGCCATTTATGCTGATAATATTCGGCGCTCCTCCACCAGGGCACATCTATTGAGGCAAATGTAATGGTTCCAAACCGTCCTTTTTCAACAGCGTCTTTCAGCAAATGAACCGTACCGGTAAAGCGATAGTTAAAAATTCCCCCGAGCCGGGTTCCGGCTTTAGCGTGTGCCGCAATCATCGTATCAATCCTTTCAAGGGAAATATCGAGCGGCTTTTCGCACAGCACATGTTTACCCTGCAGGGCAGCTTCCACAGCGGGTTCCATATGCATGCCGCTGGGTGTGGCTATAGTAACCATGTCTATCTCCGGGCTGCGCAGCATGGCATGATAATCGGGGTATACCCGGCAGTTGTATTGCCTGGCCAAGGCCTCAGCTCTGCCCGACCCTGCACCGCAAATGCCTGCCACATGCGCATTGCTGATATGCTGAATGGATCTGGCGTGAAAATCGGCCACCATGCCGGCTCCTATAATTCCGAAATTCCAGGTTCTCATTATTAAACGAAAAAGATAAATATATTAAAGAGCCACTGTGCTTTTCAAAGCGGCTATGATAAGCCCTAATCGTCCTTTTCCTTATAGGCCGCATAGCTGCTTTTGGCAAATACGCCGGGAGCTGCATGACTGCCTTCGGGAAAATCGAGATTTACGTAATTAATGCCGGGGAGCATGGTAAGGTTAAGTACAACTCCGGCAATGTATTCTGTTGCACCAAAGGAGCCAATATCGTTGGCAAATGTAAAGGAGCTGTCAATATGGGCGTATACCGTATCTCCCGAAAGCTTTACAAACTCAAGGCGAACGGAAGGATAAATAGCGTTGATGCCGTTAATGATGCTTTTCGGATCAGTAATGGCAACGGTATCTTTATACACCCTGGTCTTTTCTTTTTGTTCAATATTCACCGTCCAGAAAAGTACAGTATCCGGCTGTTCCATAATGGTTTCCGGCTCTGATATATCTGTTGAGTCGGTAATATTGGCCGGTTTATCGGGGGATGAGCAGGAAATAAAAGCAACAAACGCAAAAGGCAGCAGCTTATATAATAATTTATAATTCATACTTCAAGATACTAAATCGGGTGCAGGGGATCAAGTATTTATTATTTTAACAAATTATAGGCCAACAAACTTAAAACATAGGCCAGCCCTGTCATATATACCAATTGTATAAGCGGCCATTTCCACGACCGGGTTTCGCGTTTCACAATAGCCAGGGTGCTCATACATTGCATAGCAAATACATAAAATACCATAAGGGATACGCCGGAAGCAAGTGTGTAAATTTTTGCCCCGTTTGTCCAGGTAGCAGCGCTCATTTTTTCCCGCAGGGTAAGATCATTTTCATCTGCATTGCCGCCTACGCTGTAAATGGTAGCCATAGTGCCTACAAATACTTCACGTGCCGCAAAGGAAGTGATCAGCGCAATGCCTATCTTCCAGTCATAGCCTAAGGGCTTAATAGCGGGTTCAATCGCTTTGCCCAATATACCCACATACGAATTTTCAAGAAGCGCGGTTCTTTTTTCTTCTTCCAGTTCCTCATTTCCGGGCTGCTGCAAAGCCAGTTGCTCATAACGGGTTTCAACAGCCTCCATCCTTTTTGGAGGGCCATAGGTGCTTAATGCCCACAGAATAAGGGAGATCACCAAAATTACCCTGCCCGCTTCAAATACAAATATCTTTGCTTTTTCCACCATTATTACCAGCACGTTCTTCCAGCGTGGTGCGCGGTACACCGGCAGCTCCAAAATGAAAAAGCTTTTTTCTTTGATACGGATGAACCATTTCATTACATACGATACTATAAGCGCCATTACTATGCCCAGCAGGTAAAGCCCGGTCATAACCAGTCCGTGCAGGCTAATAAAGCCCCAGTAATAAGTATTGGGTATAACCAATGATATTAAGATAATATATACCGGCAGCCTGGCGCTGCAGCTCATTAAGGGTGCTACCATGATGGTGAGCAGCCTTTCTTTTTTGTTTTCAATATTACGGGTGCTCATGATGGCCGGTACCGCGCAGGCAAAGCTGCTGATCATAGGCATTACGCTCTTACCGTTAAGTCCTACTTTGCGCATAAGCTTATCCGTTAAAAAGCTGATCCTCGCCATGTATCCCGTATCTTCCAGAATAGTAATGAGCCCAAAGAGGATCATGATCTGCGGAATAAAAACAACAATACCGCCAAGCCCCGCTACCAGTCCGTTTACAATAAGGTCGCCAAACCAGTTTTGCGGCAATACGCCCGCCAGCCAGTTGCTCCATTCGCCAAAGATCCATTCAATAGCGTTCATAGGATATTGCGCCAGCCAGAAAATGCTCTGGAACAGGATGGCCAGAACGCCAAGCAGTATGAGGTAGCCCCAAACGCGGTGCAGCAAAATATTGTCTATCCGGTCTGTGGTCATTTGTTTTTCCCGCGGGTCGGTTTCCACAACAGTTTGCTGCATAATATGACGGATGCGGGCATAGCGCTGTGTAATTTCTTCTGCCTGTACTTTGGTATGATTGAAGCCGTGTTTTCTTTCTATATCCTCAATCGTATCCTGCACAGGGGCATCCAATGCAAATGATTCGTGGTGAATGAGGTAGTGCACGGCGGCATAATCGCTGATCCGGGGAAATATCTTTTTAATATCGTCTATAGCTGCCTGTGATAAATCGCTTGCTTCAACAAAGTTCCTTGCAGGCGGCTTGTATAACTGCCGGGCTGTTTGGTCAATTGCTTTTTTAAGCTCATTAATGCCTTTATCCTTCCGCGGATTAACGGGTATCACCGGCACGCCCAGTTCCCTTTCTAACCCCTGCACATCTATCGAAAGCCCTTTTTTAGAAGCGATATCCATCATGGTGAGAGCTATCACCACCGGTTTTTTAAGATCTATTACCTGCGATGCAAAAAGCAGGTTGCGTTTTAAGTTGCTCGCATCTACAATTAAAATATATAATTCCGGCTTTTCTGTTGAACCGGGATTCATCATCACATTATAGGCAACCCATTCATCGCTGCGCCGCGGGTATAAGCTATACGTGCCCGGCAGATCAATGATATTAGCCGTTAGCGTAGCAGAGATTTTGGAATGCCCTGATTTTTTATCTACGGTAACCCCCGGGAAATTACCTACTTTCTGTTTTAACCCGGTGAGCACATTAAAAAGGGAGCTTTTTCCGCTGTTAGGGTTACCGAGTAATGCAATATGTAGCTGTTGTTGTTTCAATGCTGATTTTTAGAAGTTTGCAAAAATACGGGCAAATCAAATTGCGATAGTTACGAAATCGGTAAAGGAGTGGTAAAATAGATAAATATGGCATGAAAAATGAACATATATAGAATTTAAAATGACTAACCCTAACTTTGCAGCTATGGCTAAACAATTTTATCCTGTAATGAAAAGAATATTATTTGTTCTCCTGTTTACTTCGCAATGTGCTTTTGTTTTTTCTCAAAGATTAAGAAAGTCCGACAGGGTGATCGTTGAAAATCTTAAAAGCAGCATTCATTTTCTTGCAGATGATAAGCTTGAAGGAAGGCGGGCCGGCACTGATGGTGAAAAAAAGGCATCCGAATTTATTATAAGTCAGTATAAAGCGGCAGGACTACTACAAAAAGGAGACCGGGATACTTACCTGCAGTCTTTTGAAATAAAGGATGGTAAACAGATCAATAAAACAACGCTGCTTATGGTAAACGGGAAGGAGCTTGGTTTGCAGAAAGATTATTTTCCGCTTGCCTTTAGCGCCAACGCATCCGTAGCTGAAATACCCGTAGCCACGTCCCTGTCTGAAAGAGGCGCGCCCTGGTTTAAAGATATTGAAGCCGTGCTGGATGAAAACCTCGATAACCCGCATTTTGACATATACGAGCATATCAAAAAAGAAGCCGGCATAGCGGCAGGTAAAGGCGCTACCGCCCTGATCTTTTTTAACAGCGATAAAGAAAACGGTGAAGTGGAGTTTAATAAAAAAGACAAATCAGCAGCGCTTGCCATCCCCGTCATTTATCTTACTAAATCGGGCAAGGAAACCTATCTTAAAGACGCTTCCGCCATTTATGATATACAGCTTAAGGTAGATATCGGTGAGAGTCAGCGAACCGGGCATAATGTTATCGGCTATATCAATAACAATGCGCCTTCTACCATAATTATCGGCGCCCATTACGACCACCTGGGATATGGTGAAGACGGGAATTCAATGCTGCGGAATGGTCCAAAGCAAATTCACAATGGTGCAGACGACAATGCCAGCGGAACGGCCGCCCTGGTGGAGCTGGCTAAGCTGTTATCAAAATCAAAATCAAAAAATAACAATTATCTCTTTATTGCTTTTTCGGGTGAGGAACTGGGGTTGTTCGGGTCAAAATATTTTACCGAAAATCCAACCATTGATCTCTCTTCAGTAAATTATATGATCAATATGGATATGATAGGGCGGTTGAATGACAGCTCCAAAACCCTTACCGTTGGCGGTTATGGTACTTCACCGGTATGGAGCGAGGTACTGTATGCACAGAAAAAGCTGCCTTTTTCCATTAAAATTGATTCCAGCGGCACGGGTCCCAGCGATCATACTTCGTTTTACCGCAAAAATATCCCGGTTCTGTTTTTCTTTACCGGGCTCCACCATGATTATCACAAACCTTCCGACGATGCGGATAAGATCAATTATACAGGCGAGCTGCAGATCATAAAGTATATTGCCGGATTGATAAAAGACCTGAACAAAAAAGATAAGCTGGCATTTACGCCAACACGGGAAGCGCAAGCAACAACCAGTGCCCGGTTTTCGGTTTCGCTCGGTATTATGCCCGATTATACCTATAGCGGCGCCGGGGTTAGGGTAGACGGGGTTAGCGAAGGACGGGCGGCCCAGAAGGCAGGACTAAAAACAGGAGACGTGATCGTACGCCTGGGTGAATATGCGGTAAATTCACTGGAAACCTATATGCAGGCGTTAAGTAAATTTAAAAGTGGCGACAGTACAACCGTGAATGTGAAAAGAGGGAACGAAGACCTGAAGTTTGATATTACGTTTGTGAAGTGAGGAGGTGTTGGGTGTGAGGTATAAGGTATAAGGTATAAGGTGTGGGGTATAAGGTGTGGGGTATAAGGTGGGGGGTATAAGGTGGGGGGTATAAGGTAAGCTACTGCCGGTGCTCGGATAACAAGCAGGTATTTATGATTATTGATGAAATTGACAATAGACAATAGTATCCTGGCAGAAGATTTTTTTTCTGATACGAAAGTGCTGGGTATTGTTGCGCCTGTGAAGGATTATCGTTTTTGCTGGTTACTGAACCAGGCTTTAGGATGCGATTTCAGATTAAACAGCGATATAGAGATACAGCTTACAAAAAAAGGCCGCCAGTATTTTTTTTCGGTATACGAATACTGCGAAACAGGTACTTCACTTGTGCATTATATTTATAATAACCAGTTTGAGGGAGAATACCTGCTGCCTGAATTCCGGCACCTCGATTTTTTATGGTTGCTGAAAGGCGATGATGTAGAGGATAATTATATACACTACCTGCGGCAATCTATAAAAAGCATCCCCGGCATACAACTGATCACTGAACTGGAAAGGGAAAAGATAAAGAATAAGATGCACCTGGTGTTTTAAAACAAATGTGGAAATGCGGGAAACGTGAGGATGTGCTGATTTGAAAAGTATTTCCTGTACATAAACGTAACAATAGACTACAAATTATAAACCACAAACTTTACAATCATGTGGGAAGAAGAAAACAACCAGCTTTATAAAAAATTTGAGTTTAAAAACTTTTCCGAGGCGTTTGCTTTTATGACAAGAGTAGCGCTGGAAGCAGAGAAGATGGATCACCATCCTTTATGGACCAATGTATATAATAAGGTGGAAATATGGCTTTCTACCCATGATGCAGGCGATATCGTTACGGAAAAAGACAGGAAATTATCGAAGAGGATTGATAAGTTACTGTAAATGCTATAATGCTTCTATTAGCCCGGGCCTTCTTCTCCCGGATAGGAGTATTCAGCCTGTCGCCAGCAGGTACCCAGCTGCATCTGACTGCTGATATCTGATTGCCACAAATTACAGGGAAATGTAAAGCACCAAAAGGCAAATCGCAAAAAACAAATAAAACCGGTAATCAGTTAACCTGTTTCCTTACATATTTGGTAAGAATAACAATGGTTTGTCCTTCTATCTTTCCTTCAATCTGTTCCGTATTATCTTCTACAACGCGAATATTTTTTACCACTGTTCCCATTTTAGCATTCAGGGTTGAACCCTTTACGTCAAGCGATTTTATTAAAACCACGCTATCGCCGCTTTGCAGCACCTGCCCGTTACTATCTTTATGCAGTTCCACCGTGGCGTCATTTTCATGATCGCCGGTAGCTTTAGCCCAGGCAAGCTTTTCATCATCCAGGTAAAGAATGTCTAAATTATCGGCCGCCCAGCTTTCATTGCGCAGGCGGTTCAGCATACGCCATGCCACTACCTGCACACCCGGAACTTCACTCCACATGCTTTCCGATAAGCAATGCCAGTGACCGCTGCTGAGCTCCGCTTTCTTTTCAACCTGTGCACGGCATACATTGCAGATCATAATACAGTCTTCCGCATCTTTGTTTTGCTGCGGGAGCACCTCATACAATTGTATATCCTCCTCCGACCTGCATAGCTCACATTTGTTTTCGCTTCTTTCCAGTAGTATTGTTTCCAGTTTCATATTTCCTTTTTTTGATCAGGGCCGCGAAGATAATCCTTTAAAACAAACGCCTGTCCGGACCTGTTATTTCAACGCATTGTCCGGCACCTCTTCATCAATATTGGTTACCCCGCCCGATATAGCAAATTTCATGGCATCGGCCGAGCTGATGTCGGTTAACAGCTTAACCCTTTGCCTTTCCACGAAATATAAATGTCCCGCAAAAGCGTAGGATTGCGGAATGTATACGGCCACGAAGCCATTCAGTCCAAACTCACGTGCGTTCTGCTGTGTAATAAAGCCGATCTGCCATACATTTTCGGCATTCACCGCTACCAATACCGATTGATCGAACTTTCTTTTGTTGCCTGCAAATGCCTCAAAAAAATCCTTAAGCGTACTGTAAATGATTTTTATTCCCGGTGTTTTCTCCAGTATGCTGTCGAACAATTCCACTAATTTCCCTACCACAAAAGAAGAGGAAATATAGCCCACCACAAAAATCAAAAGCAACGCTACAATAAATCCCATGCCGGGAAGATAATACCTGGAAAACTGGGGAATAGTATCTTCAAAAAGATCAGGTAATATCCTGTCAACAAAATTAAAGAGCGATGTTACCGCCCAAATGGTTATTACAATTGGCGCCAGGATGATAAGTCCCTGTAAAAAGATCTGTAATAGTTTCTTCAACCAGTTTCTTGTAGCCATTAATGTATGTTTTAGTATAGTAAAATTAACGTAAGCCGGCATAATCCTGCCATACGGGAGCTATTATAGATAAAATCACAAAACCCGGCAATGCATATTGTTCCCCAGGGGGTTGGACGGCAATGTAGAGGTAGCGGACGTCCACGGGTTTTTAGAGGTATGCCTGTTAGTTGCCCCACGATTATGCACTCCGGGCAGCGCCATAAAACAAGCGGAATAGCGGCATGCGCTGCGGAAGCTTATCATGCATTTACCGTTCATCAAAAAAATTATAAAAAAACTATGGAAACTTTGGTAACGATAAAAGTTTCCATAGTTTTGCCGCTGATTTTGAAGCTATGGAGATACAGGAAAGGATAGCGCAGAAGGCGCACGATTTGTTTTTGAGATACGGGATCCGCAGTATTAGCATGGATGAGATCGCCTCGCAGTTGGGCATCAGCAAAAAAACCATTTACCAGTTTTATGCCGATAAAGATGCCCTGGTGGATAGTGCTATAGATATTGTGGTGAGTGGTAATATCAATGAATGCTGCGTCCACAAAGAAGAAAGCGAAAACCCGGTTCATGAAATTCTGGTGGCTACAGATATGGTGCAGGAGATGTTAAATACGATGAATCCTACCATCATGTATGACCTGCAGAAATATCACCCGGCTGCCTATAAGAAGATCGCCGATCACAAGAACGAGTTTTTATATAAGCTGATAAAGGAAAACCTGGAACAGGGTATCGCAGCGCAGTTATACCGCCCGGAAATCAATACGGAGATCATGTCGCGATTCAGGCTGGCTGCTGTATTTATGATGTTCAGCCCCGATCTCTATCCCCTTGGTAAATATAATTTAGGTGCAATAATTGAGGAGGTAACGATCCATTTTTTATATGGCATCACTACCGCCAAAGGACAAAAACTTCTTCAGAAATACCTTTTGAAACGACAAAAATAATAAACAGATGAAAGAATGGAAACCGGCAAAGTGGGGATTAATGATACTTGTGATGGTATGTTCAGCAAGCGTGCAGGCACAGCAAACGCCACAGGCGGAAATACATGCTTTTTCACTGCAGCAGGCGCTTGATTACGCAAAGCAAAATAATATGCAGGTAAAAAATGCCTTGCTGGATATACAGATCCAGGAACAAACCAACCGGGAATTTACCGGAGCTGCTTATCCGCAGATCAGCGCCAGCGGCTCACTGGTATACAATGCCAAACTACCCGTAAGCCTTGTTCCTGCAGAGTTTTTTGGCGGACAGCCGGGCACTTTTGAAAAGCTGGCCTTTGGTGTAAAATGGGGTGCAACAGGCGGCATATCGCTGAACCAGATCGTATTTGACGGGCAGGTATTTGTGGGTTTGCAGGCGCGGAAAACATTGGTGCAGTTCCAGGAAAAATATGCAGAGGTAACAGAGGAAATTATCAGGGCTAATGTATATAAGGTATATTATCAACTGGTAGCCAGTAAAACGCAGATAGAGCTGCTGGATGCGAATATTGCGTTGCTGGACAAACTACAGCATGATACCCGCGTGATGCAGGAGAACGGATTTGCAGAAAAATTAGACCTTGATAAAATTATTGTGCAACTGGCTAACCTGCACACAGAAAAAGTAGGCGCGTTAAACCAGATCCGCAATGGCTACCTGGGGCTAAAAGTACTGATCGGCATGCCGGTTAGGGATTCGCTTCTGTTAACCGATACCTTAAGTGACGAAAAGATTAAAAGTGGCGTATTAGAAATAGACGATTTTAATTACGAACAACGGAAAGATTATCAATATGCTAACCTTGGCATAGCACTGGGTGAATATGATATACGCCGCTATAAGTTATCGAAGTTACCTACACTGGCGCTCAACGGGTATTATAATAAAAACGCGCAACGTAATAAGTTTGATTTTTTGGGAGATGGCGATTGGTTCGACATTTCTGCCATAACCCTGCAACTGAATATACCCATTTTTACCGGCTTTTCGGCTAATGCCAGGATAGCCAAAGCAAAGCTGGCCCTACAGCAAAGCATTAACCAGCGTGATGCGCTGAAGATTAACATTGATAATGAAATTGAAACGGCAAGAAATAATTTCAACACGGCAATAACTACGCTCGATTATCAAAAGGAAAACATGCAACTGGCTGAAACCGTATTTCAGCAAACGAAAAAGAAGTTTGAAGCAGGTATGGGCTCCAATACAGAAATTACCCAGGCACAAACAGATATGAAGGCGGCACAAACCAACTACATCAACGCTTTATACAGCGCCATAATAGCCCGCGTGGATTACGAAAAAGCCACGGGGAAATTATAACGGACTTTAATACAACTATTGAAATGACTTATAAAACCAGGTATATGCAAAATGTATTTAAAACTGCTTTAGCGGTAGCTGCGATAGCCTTTCTTGCTTCCTGCGGCAGCACTACAGACCATGAGAATAAAGGTATAGCGGCTAAGAAGACGCAGTTGGAAAAGATGAAAACGGAACAAAGGGCGCTGTCCGAAAAAATAACTGCGCTTGAAGAAGATATCATTAAGCTTGATCCTTCTCAAAAAAAGGAAAATGCAAAGCTGGTGGCCATTGCGCCGCTTGAAACCGGCAATTTCACCCATTACATTGATCTGCAGGGCCGCGTAGATGCCATTAATGTGGCTTATGTGGCGCCACGCGGACAGGGCGGACTGGTAAAAGCCATCTATGTTAAACAGGGCGACCAGGTGAAAAAAGGACAACTGCTGCTAAGGCTTGATGATGCGATGGCCCAAAAACAGCTTGACCAGTTGAATGTACAACTGGCTTATGCAAAAGACATTTTACAGCGGCAGCAAAACTTATGGAATGAACGTATAGGCACAGAAGTACAGTTGCTGAGCGCTAAAAACAATGTGGAATCTATTGAAAAACAAATTGCCACGGCTAAAGAACAATCTTCTTTTTCGAATGTATATGCGGAAATGGCGGGTGTTGCGGAAACGGTGAATATAAAAGTAGGCGAGTTTTTTCAGGGCGGTACACAAATACGCATCGTTAATACCAATGATCTTAAGATCGTAACACAGGTTCCTGAAAACTACATTGAAAAAGTAGGCGTTGGAAGTACCATACTGGTTAATTTTCCGGAAGCCGGCGACAAGATCATTACTACCCGGGTATCCGTTGCGGGCAGGCTGATTGATCCCAACAGCAGGTCATTTTATGTGGAAGCCAAACTGCCGGTGAATAAATCGCTGCGGCCGAACCAGATTGCGCTGGTTAAGATCCAGGACTATACGGCTAAGGATGTGATCACTATTCCGGTTAATACTTTACAGAATGATGATAAAGGAAAATTTGTGATGATGGCGGTAAAGGAGAACGACAAATGGATTGCGCATAAAACACCTGTTGTGATCGGGCAGTTATATGGCGATAAGGTAGAAGTACAGTCGGGGTTAAAAGCCGGTGATCAGCTGATAACGGACGGGTTCCAGGGATTATATGAAGGACAGACCCTTATAACGAACTAAACAGACAAGCTTTTGTGGATATACAACACTAATTAAATATGAGTGCTTTAGAAAATCTGACCGCTAAGTTTAAGGAATTTAAACCCACTACCTGGAGCATAAAGAACAGGACTTCCATTTACCTGATGATGTTATTTATCAGTGCCATTGGCGTATACGAGTTCGTTACTTTGCCCAAGGAGCAGTTTCCTGATATTGTAATTCCCACGGTATATATTCAAACGGTATATGTAGGTAACTCACCGCGTGATATAGAAAACCTGGTTACCCAGCCCATAGAAAAGCAGATCAAGGGTATTACGGGTGTGAAAATTCAGAAAACGACCAGCACTTCCGTACAGGATTTTTCGGCTATTGTAGTGGAGTTTAATACGGATGTGGATATAGATGTGGCGGTACAGAAAGTAAAGGACGCGGTGGATAAAGCGAAGACGGATCTGCCGACCGATCTTACGGAAGAGCCCACGGTTATGGAAGTGAGCTTATCCGAAATTCCTATCATGTATGTAAACATGAGCGGCGATTATGATGAAATGAAGCTGAAGAAGTACGCCGATGATTTGCAGGATAAGCTGGAAGAGCTTTCGCAGATAACGCGGGTTGATATTGTGGGCGCTCCTGAAAGGGAATTCCAGATTAATGTGGATAATTACCGTATGCGCAGCGCCAATATCACCTTTGATGATATAGCCAATGCAGTATCGCGGGAAAACATGGATATTTCCGGCGGTTTATTAGAAGTGGGCACTATGAAACGTACCCTGCAATTAAAAGGCCAATTTCGCTCTGCTTCCGACATAGAAAAAGTGGTAGTGAGAAGTCCAACAGGCGCTTCCATTTACCTGAAAGACATTGCGGTTATCAAAGACACTACAAAAGAAAGGGAAAGCTATGCCCGGCTGGATGGTAAAAACGTAATTACACTTAATATCGTTAAACGCTCCGGCGAAAACCTGATAGAAACTGCTGATGCGGTAAAGCTGGCGGTGAAGGAAATGCAGGACAGTGAGTTTCCTAAAGACCTGAACATTGTTCTTACGGGCGATCAAAGTAAAAACGCCCGGCATTCGTTTAATGAGCTGGTAAATTCTATTGTTATCGGTTTTATTCTCGTGCTGATCATCCTCATGTTTTTTATGGGGGTTACCAATGCCTTTTTTGTTGCGCTTTCTGTTCCGCTCAGCATGTTCGTTGCCTTTATGTTTTTGCCGGCGGCTGATCTTATCATTGGAGCAAACGTTACGCTCAATTTCATGGTATTGTTTGCGCTGCTGTTTGGGCTGGGTATTATCGTTGATGATGCCATTGTCGTCATAGAAAATACGCACCGCATATTTATACAGGCAAAGGGCAAGCTCACCTCTGAAAAGTCGGCCATTGTGGCCGCCGGGGAAGTATTTATTCCGGTGCTGGCAGGTACGCTCACTACACTGGCGCCTTTCTTTCCGTTATTGTTTTGGCCGGGTATTATCGGCAAGTTTATGATCTACCTGCCGGTGATGCTCATTTTTACACTAACTGCATCGCTCATTGTAGCGTTTATTATGAACCCCGTATTCGCGGTTGATTTCATGAATCATCCCGAAGGGGAAGAGAAAGAAAGGAAATCTGCTATATTCAAAAAACCCTTTTTCTGGGTTGCCATTGCCGCGGGTATAGTGCTCGATCTTTCAGGGGCTCCTTTTTTGGGTAACATCCTGTTGTTTTTAGTACTGATGGTTTTATTGAACCGCTATGTGCTGGAAGGGGTGATCCACGCGTTTCAGAACAGGGTGCTGCCCTGGATTATGGGCCATTATGAAACCTTATTGCGCTGGGCTTTAAAAGGATGGCGACCTGTACATTTATTATTAGGCACTATTGGTTTGCTGATCCTGAGCTTCGTGATATTTATAGCGGCAGTAGGCAGCCAGCGTGTACCCATTGTCTTTTTTCCAAATGCCGACCCTAATTTTATTTATGTGTACCTGAAATTACCGGTTGGTACCGATGTGGAATACACGGATTCTATTACGCACAACCTCGAGCAGCGTGTATACAAGGTGCTGGATATGGAGAACGGAAAAAAGAACCCGATCGTGGAAAGTGTTATTTCCAACGTGGCCATTGGCGCCGGTGATCCGCAGAGCGGCGACAGAAGCGCACGACCGGAACTGGGCAGGGTACAGGTATCGTTCGTTGAGTTTGAGAAAAGGCATGGCGCATCCACTGCGGCGTTGCTGGACTCTATACGGAGCGCAATAAAAGGCATTCCCGGCGCCGAAATTTCGGTAGACCAGGAAGCCAGCGGGCCGCCTACGGATCCACCCATTAATATTGAAGTAGCCAGCGAGGATTTTGATAAGCTGATTAAAACAGGGGTGGCGTTAAAGAATTATCTTGACTCTATACAGGTTCCCGGTGTGGAAGAGCTGAAAATGGATGTGGATTTAACCAACCCGGAGATCAGCATTTTTGTAAACAGGGAAAGGGCATTGATAGAAGGGGTTTCTTCGGCGCAGATTGGTATGGAAATCCGTACAGCGCTGTTTGGAAGGGAAGTATCTAAAATAAAAGACGGGGAAGATGAATATAAGATCCAGTTGCGCAATAACGAAATGCAACGCAAGAGCCTTTCCGACCTGCTGAACATGAATATTACTTTCCGCGATATGGCCAGCGGTGGCGCTATCAAAAATGTTCCCATCAGCTCATTGGTTTCAGTAGATTATACCAATACCCTTGGCAGCGTAAAGCGTAAGGATCAGAAGCGGGTAATAACGCTGCGGTCCAATGTGCTTACATCGCAGGGCTATACGCCAACAGCAGTTAATCAGCAGATCAAAAATTATATAGATGCCTTTCCCGGAAGGGCCGATGGCGTTACCATTAAACAAACCGGTGAAGGGGAGCAGCAGGCGGAAACCGGAGCATTCCTTTTTAAGGCCCTTGTTATTGCGTTGATGCTGATCTTGTTTATCCTGGTATTACAGTTCAACTCTGTTAGCAAACCGGTTATTATTTTAATGGAAATTATTTTTAGCATCATAGGAGTGTTATTGGGGTTCAGCTTAACAGGTATGGAAGTATCAGTAGCGTTTACCGGGCTGGGTATTGTGGGACTGGCAGGCATCGTGGTTAAGAACGGTATACTGGTGATTGAGTTTGCGGATGAATTAAGGAGCCGTGGACTAAAAACAAGGGAGGCGATGATTGAAGCAGGAAAAACGCGTATCATTCCTGTATTGCTCACAGCCTTAGCCGCTATCTTTGGATTGATTCCATTAGCTGTAGGATTTAATATTGATTTTATTGGACTGTTCTCCAGCTTTGAGCCGCATATTTTCTTTGGCGGCGACAGCGCGCGTTTCTGGAAGCCGCTGGCATGGACGATCATCTTTGGTCTGATCTTCGCTTTCTTTATGACGCTGATCATTGTGCCCAGCATGTACCTGATCGCTGAAAGACTGA